>JALQWE010000195.1 GCA_023258825.1 Planctomycetaceae bacterium
CTGGTGTCCGTCAAGACCTTTCCGGGTCGCCGTGAATGACCGTGGTCGGCAGTCGTCGTAAACGCAAGCCACCTGCGTTGTGTTGGTTGGTCCATGACAGTTCCTCTGTCCAGTTCGGGAGAATGGCTGGTGAATCCGGAGCGTCTGGGGCCTTATCGGATTGAGCGTCGAATCGGCGCCGGCGGAATGGGCAATGTGTACCTTGGCGTACATGAAACGACCGGGCAGCAGGCCGCGGTCAAGGTGCTGCCTGCGTCACTGGCGCGGGAGGATGGATTTGTTGAGCGATTCACTCGGGAAATCGCGGTCCTGCGGCAGTTGTCCAACCGCCACATCGTGCAACTGTTTCAGGATGGGGAAGGTGAGGATGGAACGTTGTACTATGCGATGGAGTATGTCGACGGCGTGACGCTGACGGCGGAAATCATGGCGCGTCGCAGGCTTCCGTGGAATGAAGTGCTGGACCTGAGTCTGCAGATCGCCGCAGCTCTGAAAGCCGCCCACGATGCCGGGATCATTCATCGGGATCTGAAGCCCAGCAATCTGATGCTGACCAGCGATCGCGTGTTGAAGCTGGCGGATTTCGGTGTCGCCAGTCTATTTGCCTCGTCACGTTTGACACGCACGGGAGGCGTTGTCGGAACTGCGGAGTACATGTCGCCGGAGCAGGCTCGCGGCCAGCGAGTGACTCGTCGAAGCGACCTGTATTCACTGGGAGCTGTGATGTATGTGATGCTCACAGGCCGTCCACCATTCACCGGTACGACGGCGGCCGACATTCTGCAGAAGCATCAGTTTGCTCAGTTTGATAAGCCGTCGCGGTATGCGCCGGGCGTTCCCGTCATGCTGGAAGATCTGGTCTGTCAGTTACTGGAAAAGGATCCTTCGAAGCGATTGCCTGACGCACTGGTGGTGATGAAGCGTCTGGAGCAGATTCGTTCGCGACTGGAGTTTACGGCCGCGCAGATGGAATCGGAGACTGTGGAGCGTCCGGTGCCCGGTGCTACGGTCTCACTGGACTCTGTTCGCGAGGATGCCGGGAATGCGGAGGGCACTGCGACGACGGTCAGAAACCTGTTGCGGGCGGAGGTTTCCGCCGGGCAGGCTCGTTCCGTCCTGGCGGTTTTTTTTGACAACACGCTGGTGCTGGTCAGCCTGCTGGTCCTGTTGGTGGTATTTGCTGTCTGGATGAATCGGCGTGGCGTGACAACTCCTGAGCAGCAGTGGCTGCAGGCGCAGGACGCGCTGGCGCGGCCAGCCAGCGGGGAGTGGTTGCGAGTTCGGGATGACCTGCTGTCTCCGTTATTGAACGAGCAGAAGCTGCCCGAGCGGGCGGCAGAGATTCAACGGCTTATCAACCGCGCGGACGACTTTGAGTTTACTCGGGGATTGAAAGTGAGTCCCGAGGGCAGCCACGACGCGGAATCTGAAATCCGGCGTGTGACACGCAGGGCCTTTGCTGCCTGGGCGGCCGGGGAAGCGGAGCGAGCGCGGGCGGAGTTGCGTTCGGTGCTGTCAATTCAGCAGCAGTTGCAGCCGGGTGAATTTCTGACGGGGTTTCTGGAGGAGACTTTGGAGGAATGGGAGCGCGTGCCATCTCTGGATGGACGCACGATGCTGTTGCGTGAGCTGATTCGCACGTCCGAATTGAAACTGGCGAATCAGGAACCTCGCGGTGACATCGTCAGTGCGCTGGAGGCGGCTCTGAGTCTGTATGGGGAGGATGCCGCGCTGGCAGCACCTGTGGCGGAGATCCGAAGTCTGCTGACACGGCTGAAATGAGTGCTCAACGGGGCAAGGGGCCGGGGGCCCTGCGCTTCAGGAGCAAGAGCCGCTCAGGGGACATACAGAAACTCGTTTCCGGCCATCAGCGTTCTGGCCAGTGCGGCCCATGCCTGTTGTCGACGTTCGTTAGGGTCGGGGATGTGAGTCATGGTGAGTTCAGCGGCGGCCACGAATTCCAACGCGGTACTGCATTCTTCAGCCCCCACCGGACGACCATACAGGCGTTCGAACAGCGTGTTGACCAGGTGACCGGCGTCGGTGAGCGGCAGCAGCGGGTCATGGGTTGGCAGTTGCGAGATCAGCCGACGAGACTGCTCATGCACCAGTGCGCTGTTCATCAGGAACAGCGCCTGATTCGGGACCGTAGTGACAGGTCTCTGTTCCAGATGGTTTCCGGTTTCGACGTAATCGAAGGTGGAAAACATTTCGTAGAGGGCACTGCGATCGACTGGCAGGTAGATGGCGCGACGATGTGAGTCCACGCTGTCGGCGATGCCACCGAATGTCAGATCGAGTCCACCTCCGACCATCAGGATGGAATCACGAACTGCTTCTGCCTCGAGTCGCCGGCGGTTTTGTCTCCAGAGTCGGCGATTTTCTGGATCAAGTTCAGCGTAATCGCTGCGGGAGTTGCTGGACATCTGCCATGTGGCAGACTGCAGGATGGTGCGATGCAGGGCCTTCAGAGACCAGCCGTTGCGGGGCAGCTCGGCAGCAAGCCAGTCGAGCAGTTCGGGGTGAGACGGAGGTTCGGCCTGCAGGCCCCAGTTGGACGGGCTGCGCATCAGGGGCTTGCCGAAGTGCCACATCCAGATGCGATTGGCCATGACTCGGGTTGTGAGTGGTTGTTGAGGGGAGACCAGCCAGCGGGCAAATTCCAGCCGCCCACTGGTTTCCGCCGGGATTTCGCCGGCAGGAGCGACTTCCGTGAGGATCTGTGGCATGCCACGGGGAATTTTTTCAGGCCCCGGCTTCAGGTGATTGCCGCGAAGATGCACAGGCAGGTTTGTGGGTTCTGCCTCGTCGGCTGCCATGACCATCTCGAACTGCGGCAGTTCCTTTTCCAATTGTTCGAGAGCTTGACGAGCGGTGGCGATGGCCGCATCGTCGGCGGGGCTTTTGAGTGCGGCGAGTGCGGTGCGAGCGGCCTCAATCTTCTGCTGATGTTCGGATCGGCGGGCGGTGATGGCGGCTGACGGCAGTGGACGTTCCAGCCATTTGGAAACGAAATCACGATTCTGCATGGACTGGGTGCTGTAGAAGATTCCGGCCAGAGAGTAATAGTCCCGGGCGGCGATGGGATCGAATTTGTGGTCGTGGCAACGGGCACAGCCGATCGTCAGGCCCAGCATGGTTCTGCTGATGGTATCCAGTTGCTCATCGACAATATCGATGACCATTTTGTCCTTGTCCTGTTCGGCCAGCATTTTGGGACCGATCACCAGCAGTCCCGTAGCCGTCAGCAGATCACCGGCGGCCAGTTCATCAGCAGGTGCAGGCAACAGGTCTCCGGCCAGCTGCTGAATCAGAAACTGATCAAACGGCAGATCCTGATTCAGCATGCGGACGACCCAGTCGCGATAACGCCACGCATTGGGCAGAGCGTGATTTTCGTCGGCACCGTTGGTGGTGGCATAGCGAACGAGATCCAGCCAGTGTCGTCCCCAGCGTTCCCCATAATGTGGTGAGGCCAGCAGTCGATCGACCACGCGATCAAAGGCCTCAGGGGATTCATCCGCAAGGAACGCCTGCACATCTTCGGGGCGCGGAGGCAGGCCGAGGAGATCAAAGTGTGCACGTCGCAGCAGTGTGAGTTTATCGGCTTTGGGGGCAGGCTGCATGTCATGCCGCTGCAGTTCGGCGAGGACGAATCGGTCGATGTCATTCCGAACCCAGCCCTCGGGAAGGGATTCGGGCGGGGTTGGTCGGACGATGGGCTGAAAGGCCCAGTGTTTTCGGGCGGCGTTCCAATCGACGGGCTTCAATTTCGCCGAACGCACTTCCTGCCGGGGATCGGGTGCGCCGCGGCGAACCCATTCCTCGAAGTCTGCGATGATGGGCGCGGGAAGTTGTCCGTCCGGGGGCATCTGGTGACCTTCGTATCGCAGGGCCTGAATCAGCAGACTTTCGTCGGGCTTTTCCGGAACAAGCCCGGGGCCGCTGTCTCCACCCCGCATCAGTGCAGCGCGGCTGTCAAGCAGCAGTCCACCACGAACGATACTGGCATCGGCGGCGTGGCATTCATAGCAGTGCTGAACCAGCACCGGACGGATACGGTTTTCAAAAAAGGCGAGATCATCTGAGCTGATGGAGGCACGATCTGCCCCGGGGGGCTCGTCCATGGCTGACACCGAACCCGACGGCCATGCAAGAGCATGGAACGTCAGTAACAGCGGCAGCACTGGGACGAGGCGAGGCAGTGGAAGGATCATCAGGGAAGCCAGTATGAAGGATGTTCTGTCGGGTCATCGATCTCGCGCTGTTGGGGACTGCGGGGCAGCGGTCTGTGCGGAAAACGAAGGATGACCGACGGGGATTGTTCGGGGCAGGGAAAGAACGAAGCAGTGTGGTGGCCGGAAGGAATGATCTGCGTGGGGAAGCCGGGTTGGACCAGCGACCCCTGCGGGATGACAGGTGCCGCCGTACGATCGGAATTGCGGGAATTCGGCGGACGGAAAACCGGCCTCTGTTGCCGTGAGACCTTAGCCGACGACCGGTCTGGTGACAACCAGAAAACGGGCGGCTGACCGGGTTTCGATTTAAAGCGACGAGACGCTGTGTGCATGGTTAAGATCACAGGGCGTGTCGGAAGGAAGCAGAATCGGTGGAACTGGCACTGATTCTCTGATTGAGGAAGAGTCTTTTCGAAAATCGTAATCGCGTGGTGGCAGAGCGTTTTTGGGGGCGCCCCCCCAGGGCAGTCCCCATGCCAGTCGACGACGTTGGGGCGTGGGGGCGAGTGGCGGAGATTGAGTGGCAGGAATTGCGATGAATTTCAGACTCTCTGGTCGGGCTTTGCTGCAGGCTGGTGAATCCTGTACCATCAGGCGAGAAAAGCACCGGCGGAATCCGGATGGTGGGCGCGGTCAGGTCTTCTCTGCCGCAGGCTGCTGGGGTGGGGATTTGTGCTGTGATGTTTCTGTTTTGCATGCTGAATGACGGTAAACGCTCGCGATGACTGAACTCGTAGTACCCGGGATGTCTCAGGAAGTCTGTGTTGCGATTGGCAACTTTGACGGGGTGCACCGTGGTCACGGGGCGATGCTGGCGGAGTTACGGCAGTTGTCTCGTCGGCTGGGAGTCGCTGCCGTGGCGGTCACGTTTGACCGGCATCCCATTTCAGTGTTGCGGCCCGGTTCAGCGCCTCCGTTGCTGACGACACTTGAGGATCGGCTGCAGTTGCTGCGTTGGTCGGGGGTGGACGACGTCGCTGTGCTGCCGGTTACGGCGGACTTACTGCAGATGACCGCGGAGGAGTTTTTTGAAAAGCTGCTGTGTCAGCAGTTTCGCGCGCGTGGAATTGTGGAGGGCCCCAATTTTCATTTTGGTCGGAACCGCGCGGGTGACGTGCGACTGCTGAGGGCCTTGTGTGATGCTGCCGGAATGCAGTTTCAGGAAGCCTCTGTGGTTGTGGATTCGGGGGAGATGATTTCGTCCAGTCGGATTCGGGAGTTGTCAGGTCAGGGATTGCTGAGACAGGCGACGGAACTGCTGGGGCATCCGTATCGACTGCGGGGCGTGGTTCAGCACGGTGCGGAGCGGGGGCGGACACTGGGATTTCCGACAGCGAATCTGGGGCAGATTGGTACTCTGATTCCGGCGCATGGCGTGTATGCGGGGATGACGCAGATTGCAGATCAGTGGTATCCCGTCGCTGTGAATCTCGGCCCGAATCCGACGTTTGCTGATCAGCGGGATAAGGTGGAGTGTCACATCGTGGGGTACTCCGGCGATTTGTACGGGCAGCAGTTGGCTGTGGATCTGCTGACGGAGCTCCGTCCACTGCGAACCTTTGGTTCGGTTGTCGACCTGGTGGAACAGATACGTCGGGATGTGGCGGCGTGCGTTGAATGTGTTGAAGTCAGTCCCCTGGCGATGGAGTGGAAACGGCATTGACCCGGGGGCGATGATCGCTCTGCCTCGCAAATTGGCTGGGAAGGGGTGCCGGTTGGGATGGCGAGACGACGGCGAGACGGTGATCAACGCGTATTCGGCTTGATCGTGGAATCGTTTTTGTTGGCTGGCACAAGCTGCAGACATGCGGAACGCAAGTTTCGTCGGAGCGAAACGTGGCTCTTTGCGGGGTGAATGCCGTCTCGCCATACCGGGGCGGGTGGCTCGCGCGGTATGGCGTATCGCGGGTAGTGCGGCGACGTGTTCAGAAACGCGTCAGCCACGTCCAACGTACAACTGCTCATTCGGGAGCACGATGGCTTCCAGAAAGTTGACGTGGTCGGGGAGTGTGAGCATGGTCATTGCCGCCTGCACGATGGCTGAGACCGGCATCATGGGTTCCTCGTCGGACTTCAAGCCGGAGTTTTCGCGTCGTTCAACAAAGACATTGCCGGGATGCAGGCAGCTGACGCAGATTCCCCATTGCCGGCCCTCCAGCGCCGTTGCCTGTGTCAGTCCCTGAACGCCGAATTTGGCAGCTGTGTAGGCAGCGGAATTCAGACGGGGACGTTGTGCAGAGATGGATCCGATATTCAGAATCCTGCCACGTCCCCGCGGCTTCATCGCGCGAAAGGCTTCTTTTGTGCACAGGAAGGACCCGGTAAGGCAGGCGCCGATGACTGTCTCCCAGGCCGCCATGGGCAATTCATCCACCGGCCCCCCGTCGAATGCTCCGGCGTTGTTGACCAGAATCTCCACTTCGCCAAAGCGATCGGCGGTTTCCTGGAACAGTCGTCGGACATCGTCTTCCCGCGAAACGTCGGCCTGGACCGCGTGCACGCGATCAGACGGCTGCCCAAGCCGCAGGACTGCCGCCTGCAGGGTCTGCGGGGTTCGGCTGCATAGCGTCACCCGGCAACCGGCGGTAGACAACGCCTGGGCGATGCCAAATCCGATCCCGGTCGAGGCCCCTGTCACAATGGCAGTTTTTCCAGACAATTCCAGCATAAATCTACCTCCTTTGAGAAACCCACAAACTG
>JALQWE010000196.1 GCA_023258825.1 Planctomycetaceae bacterium
CAAACGAACATTAAAAAAATTGGAAATGTCTCGATGCTCTGGACATTCCTTCACGGCTTCTCAACAATATCCCTGATCAGGGCGTGCTCCTGCTGCACTCCCGGCGCGCTGAATTTGTTCCAGCTCGCTCAGCTTACACCCTACCAGCGGCAATTCGGCGATCCGGCATGCGAACTCGTGATCAGATGCTCTCCGAGCTCAGGGCGAATGCCCCGATCATCGCGCCCTCGATGCTGAAATGCGATTTCGGCAACCTGCATCGCGAATTGCAGCTGCTGGATGACGCCGGCGCAGCCCTGATGCACCTGGACGTGATGGATGGGCACTTCGTGCCCAACCTGTCCTACGGTCCCATGGTCATCGAGCGAATGCGCAACCTGACCCGGACCGCGTTCGACGCCCATCTGATGATCTCAGACCCGGCACGCTACCTTGACGAATACATTCGCGTTGGCTGCGAAGCCATCACCGTGCACCTGGAAGCCGTCGCAGACCCCGTCAGCCTGCTTCGCCAGATTCGGCGTCACAACGTCGTTGCCGGACTCGCCGTCAACCCGGCGACTCCCTTCCAACAGGTGGAACATCTGCTCACCGAATGCGATCTCTTCCTCGTGATGAGCGTTCAGCCCGGGTTCGGTGGCCAGCGATTCATTCCGGAAGTCGTCTCTAAAATCCGCGATGCACGCAGCGTTGCCGGGCAAAATCTCATCATTTCCGTCGACGGAGGGATAGGGAAATCCTCAATCACAGCTTGCGCTCAGGCAGGCTGTGATGTGTTCGTCGCCGGAAGTTCCGTGTTTGATCAACCGTGCTACTCGGCGGCAATAGCCGAGCTTCGACAGCTTGCCATGGATGCGCAGGCTGTCCGTTGAGGAACGGAATCGATATGTCGACCGTTGTACTTATCCGAGCAGGATACACTGACTACGATGAAAGCCATCGTCTGCTCGGTACGCTGGATGTCCCCGTCAATCGCCGTGGGCACGAGCAGATTCGTGAAATCACTCGACAACTCCGCGAACAGGGAATTCGCCCTCAGGCCATCCTGACACCTCCCGAAAACCCGGCCGCATGCACCGCGCATGCTATCGCGGAAGCTCTCCCCGGTACCAAAGTTCAACAACTCGACGAACTTCGCAACGTCAATCAGGGTCTCTGGCAGGGTTTGCCGGAATCCGATGTACGCAAGCGTTTCCCCAGATTTTTTCGCTCCGGAAAGGAAGATCCAGTGGCGATCTGCCCGCCGGAAGGTGAGACACTGCTCGACGCGTGCAAACGCCTCCAGCGCATTCTCAGTCGAGCCATGCGGAAGTACACTGTCTTCGCCATCGTCGTCCCCGAACCACTCACTACTGTGATCCGCTGCACCATCCAGCATCGTCGACCTCGAATGACCGAATGCCTCTGCGGCGAGTCCTGTGCCGAAATGATGCAGATCCTTCAGTCAGATTGTTTTGAACCGTCCGGAATCGTCGCCGTTACCGAAACGGCACTCGCAGCGTATTCCGCCGCCGTGCATGAAAGCCCTGATCCATGAGTACAGCAGGAAATACAGACACTTCCAGTGCCCCTCCAACCCCACGCCCGAAACGCGGTGTCCCCGAAGGGCTGTGGTTGCGCTGCGATGGCTGCGGCAGCACCGTCTTCCGCAAACAAGTCGAACAGAATCTGTTCTGCTGCCCTGAATGCGACCATCACTTCTATGTCCCCACAGCCATGCGGATCCGACAACTCCTCGATCCCGATAGCTTCGAAGAATGGTATCCGGATATGACCTCCGGAGACCCACTCGGCTTCGCTGACCGCAAAAGCTATCCCGATCGCGTCAAAGACGAACAACGCCGCACAGGGATGAAAGATGCCTGCACCGTCGGACGTGGCTACATGCGAGGACGGCCGCTCGTCTTCGGAACCACAGACTCAGCCTTCATCATGGGCAGCATGGGGTCCGTGGTCGGCGAAAAACTTACCCGCGCCGTCGAACGCGCCACAGAACTGTCCCTGCCGCTCGTCATCGTCAGCGGTTCCGGGGGCGGAGCACGCATGCATGAAGGCATCATCTCCCTCATGCAGATGGGAAAGGTCTCGGCAGCACTCGCTCGCTTTCGCAGAGCCCGTGGACTCTTCATCTCCGTCCTCACAAATCCAACCATGGGGGGTGTCGCTGCCAGCTTCGCCTCCCTCGGTGACATTATCGTCGCCGAACCAAAGGCCCTCGTGGGCTTCGCCGGCCCCCGCGTTGTTGAAGCGACCTGCAAAATTGAACTGCCCGATGGTTTTCAGACCAGCGAGTTCCTGCTGAAACATGGCTTCATTGACCGAATTACCGCCCGCTCAGAACTCCGGTCTGAACTCGCCCGATTAATCGATTACGGCGGACGCTGAGCCACAGACCACGTCACAACTCCCCGGAAGTCACCGCGAAAACCATCCAAACCCCGGTCTGCAAAGATCCGGGGTTTTTCACGCGCTCGTCACAAAACCGCATTCAGGCCACTCAGAATCTGCGCAACAGGCATTTCATGGTCCTCGCCCCCGGCAGTCCGACAGCTTTCGATGCAACGCCCAATCATGCCGATCGACAAGTGTTCGCCTCAATGGGGCCTGACCCAGAGTGCACGCGGCATCGGCCTCCGACAGATCTATCCCACCTGCCAGCCGATACCCTCTCAGCAACCCGACACACTCCCCGGACCCGGATTCCATCCCGGCATCACCCGTGTCATCTCATTCCGTGCGTAACGATTCTGCTGAATACTCCCGCACCTCTACCAGGTTGCCCGCACATTCTCCCATTTTTTCTGGCGGTTAGTCCGCAGATTTCGGCATGAACCCCTCATTTTCCAGGGGAAATCGTCAATTAACGAAGTAGGGTTGCACGGGATACCTCCGGAAACTTCCCACGGTCGCAGAAATTATCTGCCCCGTTCGGATCCATCCGGACAAAATCCAGACAATGCGTTCCTCGCCAGCGTGCCACCTCTGGTTCGCTCCGCAGGTACACCATCCAGGTGCAGACAGACTTCAACCACGTCCGCATGAAGGCCTCGATCTCCGATCATCTGTCCTCCATGAATTGACACCGCCCTGTTTCGTTAGCTTCATTCGTGATCGTCACCGACAGGACAACAGCGACATGCAACTCCGATGTTCATGCTGCTCTCAGGTCCGTGATTGCGCCGGGAAAGTCGCTCAGCGCAGCCAGTTCTGCACGCACTGCGGTCGTATCACCCGCTTCACCGAAATCCCTGCCTCTGCAACTCGACACAGTAATCACCTACCCGCTGAAACCATCGCTGACAACACCTCTGTCACTCCCATAGAAGATTCGCCGAACACACTCCCCGCTGCAACACAAAACATTGCTTCCTCGACCGCCAGTGACACTCCCGACGAGAACGGCAGGTCATCTTCGTCCACAGGTCAAACGGATCTCGCGCACACCGCAAAATCCCCCATCTCCGATGCCGCATTACTGAACGAAGTGCTGCTCCGGGTCCGCTTTCTGCACACCAGGTGTCAGTTCGGCGATGCCGTCAAACTGCTTCTTGAGCAAAATGAGAAATCCCGCACCTCAGCCATCACCAGTCTGATGATGCAAAGCATGTATCTCTCGGACCTCCAGGAAGCTGCTCGCCACGCCGCACGCGAGGCGGCCCATGATCCCAAAGCCGTCTTTCGGCAGTCCGAAGTTAAACAGTACCTCGACTCGCTGAAATCCCTGAATCTGGAAGATCCGGATTTTGTGAATCCCGATGTCCCAGGCCCAAAACACTCTCGTGATGGGGCAAAATGGACTGCACAACAACGCGCTCTCACACTTGTCGTGGTCATTTCACTGATCACCCTCGTCGCTGTCTTCGCCATCAGACTACAGGATCCAGCTTCACCACAGCGAGACGATCAGGATCCCGCCAATCAATCCCGTGCCTCAGACAAATCCGCAGCAAATGACCGCACGCAGGCTTCACCAGAGTCCTTCTCACCGGCAAAACCTGGGGCAGACGCGTCGGTTCATTCTTCAAAAGCTGTCGCAGCCCAGGCACATCAGCTTCTGAAGGACGGAAAACCACTGGCCGCCAGCCAGCTTCTCAGTCGCACCGACGCCGACGGCCATCGGGAATTTGTCGATCAACTCAGCGATGCATGGCTTTCTGAAATCACCACTCCTGAACGCCCCGGGAAATCAGACAGCCTCCAGCGGTCCGTTCAGTATCTGAATGGAGCTGACCAGATGCTGCAAGCCGTGGATCAGGGACAGGATCAGATTCGTATCCGCCAGGTCCGCTGCGACATGCTGAATCACCTGGCGACACTCCTGATTTCCGACGGCAACTATCCCGGCGCAATTGACGCTCTGGTGAAAATCGCTTCCCTCCAGCCTGACGATCCTCGCAATCAGCAACTGGCCACGAGGATCGCCGATTCGATGGTCAACGAAATGGAGCAGGGCGATAGCCGTATCAATGCTGAACTGGTCATCCCCTGGATTGATCAGTCCGAACGCTATGGAGTCCCGACTGAGACACGACTCAAGCTGCATCGACGAGTACTCGAGGCCAGACTCATGGCCTTCCGAAAACTGCGGAATCGGAACGACGACCGCAGTCTGCTGCTCGCTATTGATGCCATGCAGTCGCTGCAGAAGTCAGATGCACAGGATCCTGCAGTCAGAGCGGAAGGGCAAAACTTCGCAGATTCTTTGATTCAGCAGTCCCTCGATCTGGCGAACGCCGGGCAACTTGCTCCGGCCGCACTCAAACTCAAAGCTGCCATCTCTCTCGGACTTCACAACGCATCCGCCACCGCAACCGCACGACTCGGTCGCCACCTTGAGGAACAGTTTTACTCCGCCCTGAGTGATCAGCAGTTCTCCGCTGCCGCTGATCTCTATCAGATGCTCCGACTGCTGGCACCAGAAAAACTCCCGACACTCAATGCGGCGCTAAGATTGCTCTCCGCAAAGGACCTGGCCAACCTTCCGGACTGGCTGCGAGACCTGATTCAACATCACACAAATTCCATCGGCATGCAGTTCGTGCTCGTCCCTCAGGGTGAATTTCAAATGGGCTCCGCACTAACCACTGAAACCGACATCAGTGCACAACAACCTGATCTTCCAACGCATCAGGTCACCCTCACCCGTTCGTTCCTCCTCGGTCAATTCGAAGTAACACGCCGGCAATATCTGATGGTTGCCGAACTGTCTCCTGATGGTGCCGAAACATCCGACACCAGTACTATCGATCCGTCCGCCAACCTGCCATGTGATCAACTCACATGGTCCCAGGCAACAGCATTTTGCCAGTCCCTGTCCAGCCTCGATGCCGAACTGGCCGCCGGCCGACGTTATCGCCTGCCCACAGAAGCCGAGTGGGAATGGGCCTGCCGCGAGGCATCGATCCAATCTCCACCAGACTCAGAAACTGCCGAGTCCCTCGCCGCACAGGCGTGGTATGCCAACAATAGCGGACACCTGCAAATTGATCCGAACCTGTCACTGACGTCAGATCCCGATCGCCTGCAGACCCTCATCACTCGGAGCCAGCCTCGGTTGCCAAAAATCGGGACCCGGCAGCCAAATGCACTCGGCCTGTATGACATGCAGGGCAACGCGGCAGAATGGGTGCTGGATTGGTTCGCGGACTATCCGAGCGTCACCCTGCGGGATCCACTCGGTCCCGACTCAGGCACCAGGAAAATCCTTCGCGGTGGCTCCTATCGGGATGATTCCTCAGGAATTCAAGCCTCCCGCCGATTACCGACTCCACCGGACCGCGCCGCTGGCGGACTCCGCGTCGTACTCGAGTTCGTCGTTTCAGCCACAGATGCACCTGAACAATCCACCGCACAGGCGCAATAAAACAGGCGGGCTCACCTTTTTAGTGTCAGCCCGCCTGCTGTGTTTGCTGTTACTGGTCCTTACGGCCGCTTACTCCACAATGATCTCACGAACAGTGCGACCACTCGGAATCATCGGCAACACCTGCTCCTGGTAGGGACAGATCACATCCAGCAAATACGGCCCCTTGTGCGCCAGCATCTCCGCCAGAGCCGCCGGGAACTCCGCTTTGCTGCGGACCTGACGAGCCTTGACGCCGTAGCCCTCAGCAATCTTCACGAAGTTCGGGAAGGTTTCGGCAGGCATCGTGCCGTCTCCTTCACCCAACGCCTCCGGATGGTGCACCGGCCCGAGGTACGTGTGAGCACGGCGGCCGGACATGAACCGGTCTTCCCACTGCACCACCATTCCCAGGTGCTGATTATTCAGCAACAGAATCTTCACCGGCAACTGCTCACAGTGCAGCGTGGCCAGTTCCTGGATATTCATCTGGAACGAACCGTCGCCGTCGATGTCCACAACCAGTGAGTTCGGGTGAGCCGTCTGAACTCCCATGGCCGCAGGCAGACCAAAACCCATCGTTCCCAATCCGGAACTGCTCAGCCAGCGACGCGGTTCGTCGAACTTGTAGAACTGAGCCGTCCACATCTGATGCTGACCAACCCCGACAGCCACGTAGCAGTCCTTCGTGTGAGTCTGTCGCCAGAGCTCTTCGATGGCATACTGCTGCAGAATGGCATCCCCTGATTCACCGTACGACAGAGGGAACCGGGCTTTCCACACCGCAATCTGCTCGTGCCACTCCTTCAGATCCGGAATGTCATCGTCGGTCAGCGCGGCATTCAGAGCCACCAGGGCCTCCTTCACGTCGCCGTGAACCGGAATGTGCGCTTCTTTGTTCTTGTGAATTTCCGAGGCATCGATGTCAATATGCACAATCTTCCCGTGCTTCGCAAACTCTTCCAGCTTGCCGGTCACACGGTCGTCAAATCGCACACCAAACGCCAGCAGCAGATCAGACTGATC
>JALQWE010000197.1:0-3499 GCA_023258825.1 Planctomycetaceae bacterium
ATAGTTGCGCAGAAATGTCGGTGTCGCCGCGATGATCGTACAGCCGTACTTCTCGGTCAGACTGCCAACAGTGCGTGCATCAAGCGGATTGAAGTGATAAACCGCTCCGGGTTCCGCACACAACGGCAGCCACATCGTGACGGTGTAGCCGAATGAGTGGAAGAAGGGCAGAACGCCCAGCAGGACGTCTCCGGAATGCAGCCGCAGTAACTGATTCACAGCGTCCAGGTTGGATCCGATATTGTTCTGAGACAGAACAACACCCTTGGGTTCCCCCGTTGATCCGGATGTGAAAATCACTGTCAACGGATCGTCCGCTTTCAGTCTGTTCAGCCCCAGCAGTTTGCTGAGTAACCTCAGAGGCACCAGCTTGGCGTAAACAGCGGCAAGTGCCTTATCCGTGGCAGTAATCTGCCCCTTCAGATCCTCAAGAAACAGGAGTTCCGCGTTCAGATTGACGGGCTTCTTTTCAATAAATGCCCGACTCGTCAGTACCTGACGAATCCCGGCCTCGCGAATGCAGTAGTTCATCAGGTCGTCGCTGAGCGTGTAGTTCAGGTTGACCGAAATCCTGCCGGACAAAGCCACAGCAGTATTTGCGAGAACACCACCCACCGAAGGCGGAAGCAGAATGCCGACATGCGCGACATCCGGTTTCAACACACGGCCCGCCAGCACTCGGCGAAATGCCAGAGCCCCCATCAACAGGCGACCGCCGCTGAGCACCACACCCGATGAATCCGCCACCTTCCGACGGTTCCAGGCCAGTCGACACTGGCGGATAAATCTGAGAGCGGGAACCATGCTGCGTTCCTTTCGAAGGAGCATAGACTGAGCGTTCAGTTCGAGGACAGCCGATCGCACAATTTCCACATCATCGACGCGCGCTATCGGTTGACCGAACGAAATGGACACAGGATAGGGCCAGTACCTGGGCTTTTTCCACAAAAATCGGCCTTCATGATAACTGAAGATGCTGCCCCAGAGCTCGTCCAGACACACCGGAACCACAGGAGCATCCGTGTCTTTCAGAATTCGCAGCAACCCCTTCTCGAACTTCATCAACTGGCCAGTCCGAGTGATGGCGCCCTCTGCAAATATGCAGACCAGCTCTCCATTGCGCAGCGCATTACTGGCTGTGGTGAGCGATTGTATCAGCGCACGAGGACCATCGCCGCTGCGAATCGGGATGATCCCGAATAGCCGGGCCAGCCAGCCCACCAGACGCCCCTGCACGTAGTCCGCATATGCCACCATACGAATCGGACGCGAACTGGCCAGCAGGATCAGGACACCGTCAATCCACGACACATGATTCGCAACCAGCAACGCCGGTCCCTGCTCCGGAATATTCTCAATCCCGTACGTTCGAACGCGGTACACAAATCGACTGAGCAGCCAGACGAAAAAACGAATGGTGGCCTGAGGCAACAGGCAGACCACATACACCACGATCGGAATAATGCTCAGTCCCGAAATCAAAAAGACCTGCGAACCGTCCAGCTGCAGCGGTCCCCGCAAAAACCAGAATAATCCCGATACAAACAGCATGCCAAGCGCCGTCAACTGCTGACAGGCCGCAAGTATCGCTCCCAGCTTGTCGTGCGGACTACGCTCCTGAAGCCATGCCTGCAGCGGAACATTGAATAAACCGCCGCCCAGCCCAATCACAGCCAGCATCGCTCCCGACATCACGGGCGAGTCACTGGTGAAGTACAGCAGAATACAGGCCACACCCATCAATAACGTGCCAAACGGGACCATGCCCAGTTCGACTCGCCCACACGACCACCAACCCGCCAGCAAACTGCCAACGCCCACTCCTGTGACCAGCATCGCCATGAATGGACTGGGGTCCGTACGAGTCAGATTGTCCGCCAACTCCTGGCGCACAAAGACGTCAATCGACATCTGCGCCAACGCGGCAAGGCCCCAGAAGAAGACGATTCCCAGGGTGACCCGCAGGATCGCCCGATCAGCAAGAATCAGGCGAATGTCCCGCATGGAATCCGCAATCAGATTCCATTGAAATTTCACCTGAGAACTGGCAATCGGAACCCGCTGAGTCATCAGGGCTCCCAGCGTTCCCAACACCGCCGTCCCTATCAACGCAATTGCCGAAATGATCAAGCCTTCCGTGCGGTTGACCTGAGTCGCTGCAGCCAGTCCGTAGCCACCCACTGTTCCGGCAATCACCCCAACCAGTGTGGCAAGGCCAGACCAGCCGTTGGCGGCCGAAATGTCGGCTTTCCGCACAATCTCCGGAATAATCCCCAGCTTCGCGGTGCCAATCAGTGCGGCCTGAGTCCCAATCAGAAACAACACGAAAAACATCATGGGCACGTTGGCCAGTTGAATCGACCAGATCCCCAGCGCCACAAGCACAATCTCTGCGACCTTCAGCAGCAGAATCGAAGAACGCTTGCTGAACCTGTCGGCCGCCCAACCAGCCCACGGAGCAAACAACACAAACGGCAGCGTGAAAATCCCCAACCCCATCGACAGCACAAATGACTCAACCTGCTCCGGCGTCCATTCGGGGTGACGAGTCGCAATTTCCACTCGAGCCACAGGGACCATCAACCAGCGAAATAAGCTGTCATTGACCGCTGTCAGCAGCGTCATCAGCAGATAACCCGCAAACGACAGTGATGACAGTCGTCGCGGTAAATAGCCGGCTGCTTGTGGGTCGCTGGAAATAATCGGTCTGCTCCCTTGGCTGATTTCAGCCAGCCCAGCCGTCTGTGGACTGTGCTGCCCAAAACACGCCTGAATCATAAACTTCAGAACCGCAGATTACATCTGTACTCTGCCACTGGTCGCCAGAACTCCAGAGCCGAAATGATAAAGACACGTGCAACGCACAACTCGTCCCGCTTCGATCCTCGAAACATGGTCTTTTGCTGTACCCCTGATCAGACATTGAGGCATTGCAGCGTCGTGATATCCGAGGTCAACCAACGAAACACTCTGAGTCCCCACACGACGGTCCAGTATCCGGGCTCAGGCTACTCGTCTGCTCAACACCCCAGCGGCCAAAAAACTCCGAAGCACACCGTTGTCTCCTGACTGTGGGCTCAGTCACGCAAGGTCCTGACAGCAGATTACTCTACAGTCCCCCCTGCGAACTCCCCCACGTGTGGTTTGATCGGCATTTCCGGTTGAAGGACCGAGAGACCGAAGGAATTCGCCCAGGACATTCATTTTCTTCGCCCGTCGCAATCGTTGTTCCAGGCATCCCTGATCCGCAGGGCTGCAGTTTCTGCCGATTTGCCCGCGTTCTGCCAGACTCTGACTCAGGAGCACCTTGCGCATTACGCTGCGCTAACGCAGAACTCTTCTTGCGCCAGCACCCTCAACGGCCGCACCGCTGATGCTCTACACGCCTTCTCATTTCACAGTCTTTCCCCAACCTTTCACCAGTCGCCGGTACGACTTCAACAGCTCCATCATCGTGACCGGGATCAACGCCAATGCCGCCGTCAGCCACCATTCCCCG
>JALQWE010000197.1:3509-6849 GCA_023258825.1 Planctomycetaceae bacterium
GCATCCCAACTGCAGATTGCATCAGAACAGCCTGCAACAATCCCGAAGCGACGATCGAGATCAACAGCCACCTGTTGCCAAAGAATTCCCGACCAATAATTCCGAAATTCAGGCTCCGGCAGGACAAGGCCATCAGCAACTGCGAAAACGAACAGATGGCAAACGCGACTGTCTGAGCGGCCTTCAACGGGCGCCCTTCACCCACATACACCCAGCGAAACCCAACAACTGTTACCGATGCCAGCAGAAGTCCATACAGCAGAACACTGAGCCCCAGTCATCGGTAATCAGATTGATCCACAGAATCTGCAAGGCAGCTAAAGGTGGGGGCCAACCGAAACAGGCAGCAAACAGCATCAGCAACAGTTCTGAACTGTTTCCGGACAACAAAAAATGCACCGATCTGCGAATGTTCTCGAAGATGCCACGGCCCTCTTCCACCGCGTTCACGATCGATGCAAAGTTGTCGTCCATCAGCACCATGTCGGCAGCCTCTCGAGAAACGTCCGTCCCCTTCAGCCCCATCGCGATTCCAATATCAGCAGCCTGCAGAGCCGGAGCATCATTCACTCCGTCTCCTGTCATCGCGACGACCTCTCCATTGGCTTTCAAGGCCCGGACAAGTCGCAGCTTGTGCTCGGCAGAAACACGAGCATAAACAGTGCAGTCACGAATGGCCTTCCGTAACTGCTCCTCCGACAGCGAATCCAGGCGACTCCCCGTGATCACAGAAGCAGCCTCATCCGCAATACCCAGCTCCCGCGCTACCGCCAGTGCAGTCCTTGGCTGGTCACCCGTAATCATCAACACGCGAATCCCGGCGCGATGACAGGCATGGATCGAGCCCGCCGCTTCCTCGCGCGCCGGATCAATCATTCCAACCAGCCCGAGAAACACAAGCTCGGCTTCCTGAACTGTTCGCAGCGGTGGATCATGCGCTTCGACAGGCAGACTGCGAACCGCCATTCCAAGCACTCGACAAGCCTTCTCTGCCAGACGCTCATTGTGCCCCAGTATCTCGGCCCGACGCTGCTCCGTCAGCGGATAAAGCTGACCATTCCTGGTCTCTGTGGAACTTAATCCCAGCACAATTTCCGGAGCGCCCTTCGTGTACATCATCACTTCACCCGCCGTATCCTGTTGCACCACAGACATAATCTTTCGATCACTGTCAAACGGTATTTCCAGTAACCGACGACCAGGCCCCGGGTGCGAGTACAGTCCGGCTTTCATGGCGGCAATCAGCAGGGCTCCCTCTGTCGGATCTCCAATCACCTGCCATGTTTCACCAAAATCACCCGTCGCACTCAGGACGGCGTTATTGCAGGTCACTCCAGTCTGCAACAGCAATTTCAAATCCGGTTCATGCTCCGGTTGCACCCGTTGTCCCAAGCCTTCGTCCGTTTCCTGTCCCGCGCCACGCTTCAGAATATCACCCTGCGGAACATAGCCGGATCCAGTCACGGTGAACTCTGCATCCCCAGTGATCAGCACCCGCACCGTCATTTCATTCCTCGTCAATGTGCCCGTCTTGTCAGAACAGATCACTGTGACCGCCCCAAGTGTTTCAGCGCCGGGGAGTCGACGAATCAGCACGTGTCGACGAACCATGCGGTGAACGCCCAGAGCCAGTGTCAGCGTTACCACCGCCGGCAATCCCTCCGGAACAGCAGCCACCGCCAGACTGACCGACAACATCACCGTCTGCAGCAGGTCCGCTCCCCGCAGCATGTGCACACAAAACATCAGCAACACCGGCCCCAGACAGGCCAGTGACAGGATCCTGCCAAGTGCTGCCAACTGCTTCTGCAGCGGCGTGAGCTCTACAACGGCCGTCTGCAGCAGATTTGCGATCCGCCCCAGCTCCGTCTGCATCCCGGTGGTCACCACCACGCCCTGGCCACGACCGGACACAACCGTTGTCCCCAGATAAACCATGGTCTGCCGTTCGGCAAGTGCCACCGCAGGCAACAGGATGGCAGACGCATTCTTTTCAACCGTCGTGGCTTCTCCCGTCAACGCCGATTCCTGCAGCAGCAGTCCATGCGTCTGCACAAGTCGACAGTCCGCAGGAATGTGTTCCCCCGCTTCAAGTTCCAGCAGATCGCCCGGGACCAGCACCGCCGCCGGTAACGACTGCAGACGACCGTCCCTATACACTCGAGCCATCGGGAGGGACAACTTCTGCAGCGCCAGCAAAGCACGCTGCGCACTCTCCTCCTGAAGAAATCCCAGCAGGCCATTCAAAACCACGATGCCCAGAATCGCCACGGAATTCAGGTACTCACCCATCAAAGCGGCAAGCAAGGCGGCGAAGAGCAGAATCTGAATGACCAGTTCCTGAAACTGTCGCACCAGACGACGCCACATGGGCTCCGCCGCGGGCTCTCGCAGGACATTCAGCCCGGAATGCTCCACGCGTTGCCTTGCGGCGTCTTCTGAGAGTCCACTCGTCTGGTCTGTCTGCAGACGTTCCAGCACTTCATGCACACTCAACGCGTGCCATGACGGCACAGGTCGCACGCATTCTTCAGCACAGCCGTCTGTACCCGGTCTTTCAGCAGCATTCACTCAGGAGCTCCCAATGTTCGGTCGCTCCTGTTCGCCGCAGTTGTCCGGGAAAGCGTCAGGGAGCAGCCGACGTGAGCAGTTTCAGTACCGCCTGAGCATACAGGCGATGTCCAAAATCATTGGGATGATTCAAACCATTTCCTGTCAGATCCATGTCTTCTTTCGAGTTCAGCAACCGCGTCCAAACTTCTGTCAGGTCAGCAACTGCCGTGCCGGACGCGGCAAATGCCTTCAGGACATCCCGGTATTCTGCAAACATTTCCCGCGGAGTATGGATCCACTCCTGATTCCCCAGCATGGTGCTGACCAGCAGGATTTCCGTCTGAGGCCTCGCAGCGCGAATACGACCCAGCATCGTTTCATACTGTTCACGAAACCACTGCGGATCTCTTCGGCCCACATCATTCATACCATAGGCCACGATGATCAGGTCCGGATTTTCTGCCAGCAGAGCGTCCAGATCCTGCAACCCATTCGCCACACTCCAGCCAGCTACTGACCGATTCACGAGTGATACGTCACTTGCCGATAACACGCGCAGCTGTGCCACAACCAGATCCGGATACCCGGGTTGAAACGGCGCCGTCCCGGTCGTCAGCGATGCATCCAGCCCCGTCGAGATGCTGTCACCACTGATGCCAATCCGCAGGGGTTGTCCCTTGCGAAGTTTTTCCAGTGACGCCGGAAGACTGCCGAATACCACACCTGCCGATGACTCACGCGTCACTCGATCCGCTCGGCGATAAGTCACCTCAAGGTTTCTGTCATG
>JALQWE010000198.1 GCA_023258825.1 Planctomycetaceae bacterium
GGGCTCTCCAAGGGCGCGCGCGGGGTACGGGGCGGCGGCGGGCCCTGTTGCAGCTCAGCCGTCGAGCAGGCCGCCGCGATTGCCCGCGCCGCCCGTGATGGGCTTGTGCAGCACGATCTCGCGGCCCGCCTGCACGGCAAACGCATGATCGACTCCCGGAAAACCACAGGCCAGGGCCTCCAGCTCTTCCAGACGTCGCACATATTTTTCCAGCGTCTCACGGCGAGCTCCCGGGCGTGCCGCGGAAACCGCGTCGGCCGCCGCCACCAGCACCGTGTAGATATGCTCCGGTCGAATGTCATCGTGGTGACCGGCCGCGGCATGCACTACCTCAGCCCCCTCACCATAACGCTTCAACAGCTCTGCACCCACCGCCGGATGACCACCTTCCATCTCGTGATCCGCGGCCTTCCCGATGTCATGCAGAAATCCACAGCGTCGAGCCAGTGTGCCGTCCAGCCCCAGCTGCTCCGCCATCATCCCCGTCAGATGCGCCACTTCAATCGAATGCTGACGCACGTTCTGGCTGTAGCTGACTCGGAAGTGCAGCCGCCCCATCAAATCCATGATTCTGGGGTGCACGCCGCGAACGCCAGCTTCTTCACAGGCCTGCATGCCCAGCCGACGAATGTGCTCTTCCATCTCACGCGTGGTTTCGGCGACGATTTCTTCAATCCGCGACGGATGAATCCGCCCGTCCTGAATCAACTTGACCAGCGACATCTTGCCGATCTCGCGACGCACGTTGTCAAACGCCGACACAATCACCACACCCGGCGTGTCGTCGACAATCACATCCACGCCCGTGGCCTTTTCGAAGGCTCGGATATTGCGTCCTTCGCGACCAATAATCCGCCCCTTCACCTCGTCGCTGGGAATGTCCACCGTCGAAACCGTAGTCTCGGACGTATGAGCCGACGCGTAACGCTGCACGGCCATCCCGATGATCTCACGGGCCTTCCGCTCACATTCCACCTTCACCTCAGCCTCATGACGCATAATCATGGCGCCCGTCTGATCAGACAACTCCCGATCCAGACGCTTCAGCAACTGCTCCGTGGCCTGCTCGCGACTCAGCTCACTGATCCGGTACAGCTGCTCCTGCTCCTCCTTCATCATCCGGTTCAGCTCAGCTTCCCGCGCGTCCAGTGAACGCGTGCGGTCCGCGAGTTTGGTCTGAGTCCCCTGGAGCATCTTTTCCTTCTTGCGGAAGGAATCCTGCTGCTCTTCCATCTGAGCGTGACGGCGGTCCAGCTCTCGCTCACGATCACGCAACTGACCGTGCATTTCTTCCATCTTTGCTTCCAGCGATTCACGCCGGCGCAGCATCTCTTCCTTCAGCTTCAGCTCGTGATCCTTCTGCAGGTTCTCTGCATCACGCTGCGCCTCTTTCAGAATGTCATCGCGGGTTTTATAGGCTCGCCCCTTGATCGCTCGATCAATAAAGTAGCCAACTGCCACCCCGATGATCCCGGCGATCAGGCCGATGATCATGTCGCCCATGGACTCGTCCCTTAATCTTGAACGGCCCCTGCGCTCCCTGTTTCAGGGAACGGAAATCCCTGATGCCCCCGACTGACCACGAGACATCATTCTCAGCCGGCCCGCAGCCCGTGTTCGGATCTGACACAATCCAGCACACGCCACCACGTTCCGAAACAGCCTGAACTCTGAACCTCTGCGAGGCGACCAGACGCCGCGTTTTCAGATCCTGCCATCAGCCACGCCACCCTGCCCCGCACCAACCCCGGCCACCCGCAGACTTCACGCGAATCACCAACGAACTGACACGCACAAACGACGTCCCACAATCGCAGCCATAACACCACGATCGCGATCAACACCAACAGCAGTAGACAAAATCCCGCATTCAGCATGTTTCAACTACCAGCACACCCGACCCTGTAACGATCAGGAGCACTCTCAGGCTTCCCACGATGCTTGACCATCGCAGGTGTTTTTGATTGAGATTTCCAGCAGGTCCGATAAACCAAACTGTTGATCAACCCTCGAAGGTGCATTGCTGCAGATCTCCCCCGAAGAACTCCGGAAATGTACCATAGCACACTCCCAATTCAACTGGCAGCGGCCATGCAACTGGCCGCGGAGCTCGTTTTCGTGCCACCAGACGCCCCCGCAGCCCGGCAAACTCCCTAAACAGGCGAACACTGCGGTATCAGCCCAGTGAGACGAACACTTTGTCGTGAATAACAACAAACACAGATGTCCCGGAGAGCTCACACCCGCCGCTCGCCAGGAAAAACACCCCGGGACTGACCCCCCCGGCAGGCGGTCCCGGCCCTCGAACCGATCTCCGCTCGCTCAGGGCCCCCACCGGCCTTCGATCCGGCAATGACCAGCCAAATCAGGCCCGTTCCCCGGATTCCCCTGAACATTCCCGCCCTTTCAGTGATTCTGCACGGCAAAAAGTCGGGCTGGATTTGACCATCCCCACGGACATACCTATCGTTTCCGCTTCCGGACTGCGTGCCAAAGGTTGATTCCTGAGAACCCTCCCGCAGGCCGTTTCCGCCCGTTGTGGTGGGTCGCCACGCTCAGATTCTTCGCCGTTCCCCCAGAAACCGGCGGAACATCTGGTCAGTTCGCGGCGTGAACAGGGGGGCTTCCACGCTCCCGTCTTCCCGCTGCCGGCCGAATCACACAACTACAAACTTCTTCTTCCAATGTCCGTTTTCAGGGATTACCACGCCATGAAACCTCGTTCACTCCTGCTGCTCCTTGGTCTGGTGCTGACCGGTTGTCAGGTGCAGGATAACCCACCCGCAGCGACGGAAGGCTCCGCGTCCGGCTCGGCAGCCACCACAGAATCCACAGAAACAAAACCTGCCGGCAGAAAGTCCATCGCGTTCGTCACCAATCAGATTGCGGACTTCTGGAAGATTTCCGAAGCCGGCTGCATCGCCGCCTCCAAAGAATTCGATATCGATGTGCAGGTGATCATGCCCCCCGAAGCCTCCGCCGTCGTGCAGAAGCAGAAGGTAGAAGACGTCATTGCCACCGGCATTCAGGGAATCGCCATCAGCCCGCTCGATGCGGACAACCAGATCGAATGGCTGAACAGTCTCGCCGATAAAATGCCGCTCATCACCCACGATTCCGATTCCCCGGCTTCCAAACGACTGGTCTACATCGGGATGGACAACTATGCCGCCGGACGCGCCTGCGGTGAAATCCTCAAAAAAGCGCTGCCTGAAGGTGGCCAGGTGCTGCTGTGCATCGGACGTCTGGAGCAGGACAACAGCAAGTTCCGCCGCCAGGGCGTCATCGATGTGCTGATGAACCGCGATCGCACACTCGACTTCTATCGTGATCAACCCAACGCCTTCGACCCTACAGAAGGGGAAATCAAGGGCGAAGCCTTCACGATCGTCGCCACCGTCACCGATCAGGGCAAGCCTGAAGTCGCTCTGCAGAAGGCCGAAGACGCTCTGGTCACATGGCCGGACCTGAAGGGCATCGCGGGTCTGTTCGAGTACAATCCTCCGGCCTGCTACCAGGCTCTCAAAAAGGCCGGAAAGCTCAAGCAGATCGTCCTCGCCGGCTTCGATGAAAACGACGTGACTCTGCAGGCCATCCGCGACGGTGAGTGCGCCGGGACGGTGGTTCAGAATCCCTATGAGTACGGGTTTCAGTCCGTCCGCGTGCTCAAGGAACTGCTCAGTGGGAACCAGAGCGTGATTCCCGAATCCCGCTACATCGACATCGCCCCGCGGGCCATCACCGCCGAAAATGTCGAAACCTACTGGGAAGAACTCAAGCGCCTCAAGGGACAGTAGGCCACACGCGCTGGTGCAGGATGCGATCCGCTCCATCCTGCACCACAACGCTTCGATACGCCCGGGACGCCAATCCTGCCTCTTCGCGTCCCCCCATCGAACCTCGCGCCATCGCACACTCGTTCCCTGTTCCGGATTTGCCCGCACCCGCTGTTTCGGGGTTCACCCGACCGTACAACGCAACTCCCGCTGCCAAAAACGCAGCACACCAGCGCTCAGCACGATCAGACGCCTCACGGTAACTCCCGCATGTCCACGACATCACCCACCCCGCCACGCCTCGAAGTCCGCGACATCGTCAAGTCGTTTCCCGGCGTCCGGGCTCTGAAGGGCGTCAGCCTGAAAGTCCTCCCCGGTGAAGTCCTCTCCGTCGTCGGAGAAAACGGGGCCGGCAAAAGCACACTCATGAAAATCCTCGCCGGTGTCCAGGCGCAGGACAGCGGCGAAATTCTGGTCAACGGACAACCCCAGCGCTTCCGTTCCGTCAGTGACGCCATGCGACTTGGCATCGCACTCATTCACCAGGAACTGAATCTCGCTGATAATCTCGATATCGGTGCCAACATCTTTCTGGGCCGCGAACCTCGTCAGTTCGGCCTGATCCGCAAATCGGAGATTCAACAGGCCTCCCGCCTGCTGCTGAAACGCCTCGGTCTCAATCTGTCACCCGATACACTGGTCAAAGACCTGACGGTCGGGCAGCAGCAAATGGTGGAAATCGCCAAGGCCCTGTCCATCAACGCGCAGGTCCTGATCATGGACGAACCCACGTCCAGCCTCTCCACCTCAGAATCCCTCCGACTCTTCGAAGTCATTCGCGACTTACGCAACCAGGGTGTCAGCATCGTCTACATCTCCCATCGACTGGCCGAGGTCCAGGATCTCTCCGATCGCGTGACGGTGCTTCGGGACGGTGAAAATGCCGGTCATCTGGTGCGAGGCGAAGTCACCCACAGCAGCCTCGTGCGCCTGATGGTCGGTCGCGATATCTCACGGATCTTCAGTCGCAAACCACACCCTGCCGGTGATGTTGCCATCCAGGCCACCAATGTCGTCACATCCACCTGGCCCCGACACGCGCTGAACTTCTCCGTTCGCGCCGGGGAAATTGTCGGCGTGGCCGGGCTGGTCGGCGCCGGACGTACCGAAATGCTCCGCACCCTCTTCGGCGTGGATCAACCGCTCAGCGGCAGCATCACCGTCGCCGGACAGCTCGTGCCCCTCACGTCCCCCCAGCAGGCCATCGCCGCCGGCATCGCTCTGGTTCCGGAAGATCGAAAACAACAGGGCGTTGTGCTGGACATGACCATCCGCGAAAACATCGGACTGGCCTCCGTTCACCGCCATGCCACGGCTGGATTGCTGAATTTCCGTGTTGAAAAATCGCAATCCGCCGACATGTGCCAGCGGCTGCGAGTAAAATCTCCGGATGACACTTACCGCGTCGGCAACCTCTCCGGAGGAAATCAGCAGAAGGTGGTCCTCGGTAAGTGGCTGTCACTCAAACCCAAAGTCCTGCTCCTCGACGAACCTACCCGAGGAATTGACGTCGGGGCCAAACAGGAAATCTATCAACTCATGGATCAACTCGCTGCTCAGGGCATCGCCGTCCTGTTTGTCAGCAGCGAAATGGAAGAAATCATCGGCATGAGCGATCGTGTGCTGGTCATGCATGAAGGACGAATCACCGGCGAACTTCCCGGAGATCAACTGTCCGAAGAATCCATCATGCACCTCGCCACCGGTCATTCCTCCTGATCCCTCACGCATCTTTCACGAACTCTTCTCCTGACACCCACGCACAGCCTCCCCGCTTCGTTGCTCAGTGACAGGCAATCTTCTGTGGATTCCGTTTTTAGACAGGTCAGTCATGAAGGGCAAAATTCTGGGCATCCTGACGGTGCTGCTCCTGCTGTGCACCAGCCTGACTCTCGCAACCTCAGATCCGTGGTGGAATGTCCGAAGTTCCCAGTTCCTCGACTTCGACAACATCATGAATCTGCTCAGCCGCATCGCCCTCTACGGCATCCTCGGCATCGGTGTGGCCTTTGTCATCATCACCAGCGGTATCGATCTGGCGATCGGTTCCATGGTCTGCCTCTGCGGTGTCCTGCTGTCCATCCTGCTCAAGGTCGATTACCAGCCGGACAATTCCGTCAACGTTACACAGATCGTGGCCGCAGAACAGGCTCTGTATCCGGAAGGCCAGGCCAGTGCTTTCCCGCCCGGCAGCACGCTCAGATACACTGGCGGTGTCGGCTCCGGACTTGTGCTCACGGTCGATGCCCAGCTGCCAAACGGCAGCCTGCGAGTTCGTGAGACTCTCTCACGCAATGAAAAGTCCGGACGCATCGTTCCGGCAGCACCCATTCAAAGTTTCACCGCAGATTCCCTCCAAGCCACTCTGCCCCCCGATTTCTCTGTCGCCGTCAATGATCAACTGCAGATCTTCAAGCCGGATGGCGCTGTGACCGTTCAGAAAATTGTCGCCATCGAACGCTCTGCCACCGCCACCACGCTGCAACTGGCCAAAGATCCCGGCGCCAAGTACCACGAGAACTCGTTTGCCGTTGCCCTGCACCGCTCCCAGCGCTGCTCCATCCCCGTCGCCATCCTGATTGTGCTCGCCGTCGCCATGGCCCTCGGACTCACCCACGGACTGCTGATCACCCGGCTGCGACTGCAACCCTTCGTCGTGACCCTCTGCGGTCTGCTGATCTATCGCGGCGTGTCACGCTGGCTGACCAATGACAACCCAGCCGGCTTCGGCGAACTTCAGCAGGTGCTGGGGCCCGTCGCGTCCGGTCGCGTCGGCCTGCTGTACCGCGGTGATTCCCTCGAATTCGGAATTCCCATTCCCTTTTTTCTGCTGATCGGACTCGCAGCACTCGCCACCATTTTCCTGACCCGCACAATCTGGGGACGCTACCTGCTGGCTCTCGGCCGCAATGAAGAAGCCGCCCGCTTCAGCGGAATCAATACCAGTCGCATCACTCTGCTGGCCTACATCATCTGCGCTGTGATGGCAGCCATCGGCGGC
>JALQWE010000199.1 GCA_023258825.1 Planctomycetaceae bacterium
GCCAGAATGCGTGAAGGTCGCGGCGGCGAAGGTCGTGGTGGTGAGGGTCGCGGCGAAGGTCGTGGCGGCGAAGGTCGTGGTGGCGAAGGTCGTGGTGGTGAGGGTCGCGGCGAACGCAATGAAGGCGAACGATCCCGCCCACAACGTCCGCCCGTCGAAGACGATTCCGCACCGAAGCCTTCCGCTGGCGATGACTCTGATGGCGGCGACAGGAAAGAACCAGCCGATGACGATAAAGAAGATGGTGACAAGGAAGGCAGCGATAAGGAAGACGGACGCTGATCACTGCTGAAGCTCAGGTGTGCTGCCGGAACGCGTGCCGCTCCTGCTTGCACCCCACGGCTGACAGCGTTTGACCGTCACTCATTCAGACAACAGAGCGAGGGATCGATTTGGGTGCTCCTCCAGGCATCCATGCGATCCCTCTTTCTTTGCGCTTCCCCCCGAGCTCAGCCATCGCGCGGCAGAACCAATCTCTCATCACGCACCCAACCGTGCGCCTGCAGTTCAGCCGGTCTCTGATGACCAGCGTGCTCAGCCCCGCGAACCTTTCAGCGAACTTCGTGGGCGTTCCGGCCAAGTGCAATGTCAAAGTCATTCATGGCTGGAACCATCATCGCCACCGCAGCAAATCCATAGGCCATGCAAATCCAGAAACAAACGCCCAGGTTGCCGCCCAGCAGAAATTCCGTAATCGCATAGAACGTCAGAAATGGCAGCAGCAACGCAGCCAGTGTCAATGCATTTGATGGATTGCGGTACGTCAGCGATGAATACAGGCCCAGACTGCCAAACCCAATGAACAGAATGAAACTCTGCAGCTGAATCGCAAACGAAGACCGCGCTTCCACCAGCAACAGCATGAAGACAAAAATTCCGATGCACAGAAAGAACATTGTTCCCAGACTGTGAGCAATCGCCTGCCGCGAGTTCTCGTAACTCAAGCCCGCATGCAGACCCAGTGCCACGGCAAACAAGGCCAGGACCGTGTACGTCAGGCCCACGTACACGATGTTCTCAGCAGTCAGCCCCGGAACAACTCCACTGATCCCCATGGCCACCGTCAACAGCAATGGCAACAGCAGCATCTCACGCGCGTTCCATAACGCTCCGCCAATCTTCCCGAACATGAATTCCCATGGACGCAGGTCCGTGACCAGCAGAATCTGCAGCGTCCCCCCGTCACGCTCGTTGGTGATGGAGGTGACCGCCTGAGCATTGCACAGCAGCAAACTCAGAATGCCAATCCCCAGCAGGGAAAACGCAGGTGCAGACACCATTCCCAGAACCAGACTCTCCTGAGCCTCAAGTGTCGGCTGATTCCACGACGTTGCTGCAAGGACCAATGTCAGCACGATGTACGACAGCTTGATCCAGATCATCCGCCGGCCATAGGCCCGAGTCCGCATTTCCCGCCAGATCACCGGCTGGTTCCAGACATGTCGATGCTCGCGTTTGACCGCCGGTGCGGATGTCTCAATCACACCCGCCGGGGCAGCTACGTCTTCCGCAACCGATTGGTGCACTTCCTTTGAGGGATTCCAGACTCGCAAACGCAGGATCGTCGCCGTGATCAAACCGCCAGCCAGTCCCAGCTGGACCAGGACCGAGGTCCATGCAGAGACCCGCACGATTCCCAGTTGTCGCAGCTCAGGCGGATTCAGCACCCGCAACAGCCCATCATACGGCGAAATCGCCGTCAGCGATCGATCCACCGCAACGCCCAGACCATGCGCGGCCAACAGAAACACCACCACGCCCAGCACACTGATGGCCAGAGTCTGAAAGGTCTTCTCACGCCAGAAGGCGACCAGACAGCCCCAGCTTCCCGCAGCCAGTGTGGCAGAAAGCACAATCGCCTGGGACCACAGAATCTGCTCCCACGTGACCCCACCCAGCAACTTCAGAAAACAGAATACCGGCCACGAAACCGCCAGCAGTACACCCACGTTCAGCAGACTGGCCAGCAGTTTTCCCACCGACAACTCATAGTTCCGCAGGTCAGTCATCAACAGCAGAATCAGCGTCCGCCGGTCTTTCTCCTGAGCAACCAGTGATGCCGAAAACAAGGTGGAGAAAAACAGACTGAGGGTCAGCTGCAGCAGAGCGAACACTCGAAACGTCATGGCACTGAATGACGCCACGTCGCCGGCAAACACAATGTCCTGAAAGCCAATGGTGGCCTGTCGCAGACTGTAAAACAGGATCAGCAGCGCCGCGACAAATCCCGATCGCATCAGGTAGTGGCTCAGCCTGCGAGGTGTTGTCAGCACCTCACGCTCAAAAATCGGACCGACAGCCACTCCGACAACTCCCTTCCGGATCCTACTCGTTACCAGATCCCGTCATGCCCGCTCAAGGCCCTCAGCTCGTTGCCACAGACCTCTTGAAATCACCAGCCCGATTCGAGGCCGGAATTTCTCCAGAACGGAAAGCTCTGGTTGGTCGCTCATCGACCCCGGCCTCTCTCGGCACCCCGTGACTCACTTCAACTGACGGGAACGCGTTTCGATCAGGAATGTTCGCTCCGCGTCCGCCTGTCGGAACTGATTGGCATCCCAGACGTTCTTCAGAGGAAACTCGGCTGGCAGGTTACGCCCGTTCTGCTGAAACACCGCCCGATAGTACTGCACAATCAACATGCAGTCATCAATGTACTCGCCCCCGTAAAACATGTTGGGCTGCTTTTCAGCCAGCGCTGCCCACTGAGACATGGCGGCTTCCAGGAACTTCTGAGCATCAGAGATCTCAACTTCCCCGTTGGCCCCCACTTTGTCAAAGCCACGCGCTTCGTTGTACGCCTGCTTCGCTTCATAGAAGGATTTCCGCGCCTGCAGCATCGCCGGGTCTCGTTCCAGGTCCGCGACGTCACGCCACTGGCGGAAATTCGTCATGTCCAGGTTCTGAGCCCACAGGCGACGCTGCTCCTGCAGCGTGATGCCGTTCTCTTCTGCCAGTGCTTTCAATTCTTCCTCGGAACTGTTCAACCGGTACTTCTTGTCATCCAGCCCAAGGAAGTCCATCTTGCCATAGTCATCCATCCACGCTTTGTAGGCCCGATCCCACGCCGCCAGATGCTCGTCAAACAAGCCCTTCTCGGCACGCGTCTCTGCAAAATTCAGCAACGCTCGCGCCGGGCCCTGGCGGAAGAACACGTGAGTCATCCCCTTCACGCCAATCATCCCGTCGTTGTCGTCCTTTTCGTTCGCTCGCACAAACCACTCATGAGCGACGAGGTAGCTGTCTTTGCCTTCCGGGTTGATGGCCGGGTCAGGACCCGCAACATTTGCTTCCGTACGGAACTTCGGATCCGGGTCCTTCTCAAAGAACTCACGGAAATACTTCTTCTCGTCCGACACGCCCATCTTGGACTGCACAAAGTCCCCGACGTTGTGGAACAGAATCGGAATGCTCTGGTTTCGCTGCGTCCCGAGGATCAGGAATTTGATGCCTTCCTTGACCCAGTAATACCGGTCGTCCACCTTGTCCCACTCACGCGAGACGTTGTAGGCCAGGTTCCAGCCCTGAAACTTCCAGATCTGCACATAGTGGGGCTGCAGCAGAATGATCGAATCCACAGTCGCACGCAGCTTTGCCCACTGCTTCCGCTCCTGATACTCAATCGCCCGCAGGTGCAGAACGCTGGCCGCCGGTCCACGCAGCCCCAGCAACACAAGGTTCATCGCGGAACTGGAGGGATCGACTCGCCCCAGTGTCGCTTCTCCCAGGTCGTACTGCTGCCGCTTCTGCGATAACAACCCCAGGCCGGATGATCGAGTCGCTCCGGCAGTCTGCTGTGCAGGAAATCCCAGGTAAACCACGGGTACCAGCAGCAGCAGAATCCCCGCTCCGTACCAGATCTTCCGCTGACGAGAATTCACAGTGCTCATTTCGACTCCAGTTCGCGGAATTTCAACATGGCCGCCGCAATCAGAATACACGGAATCATAAAGCCCACAAACACAACGACGGCCGGCACGACGACATCACCCAATGGCACATCAAACCGGTTTTCCACAAAGGCCGCCGCCCGATTGAAAATCGTAAAGTCCGGCACAATGTTACTGAACACCCACAACACGCCCTCAAGCGACTGGTCAGCCGCTCGCACGACATTCTGAGCTGTCTCGGAGACGTCCATGCCGACCTCAGGATTGCGATGCTGAGCAATCAACACGGCAGATTCCACAGTCCCCATGCCCTTCTCTACGCCATCCAGTTTTCTCAGCATGAAGTCATGGAAAAACTGTCCAACAATGAAGAAGGTCAACGTGAACAACAGAGCCACCGGGCCCTTCACAATACAACTGACCGTGACGCCCAGCACGATGATCAGCATCAGCATCAGGGAAATGTTGATCAGAGCCTTCCAGTAGCCCGCCCAGAATGGCTGGTCCGCTTTTCGGATGAACAGGTCCGGTCGGGCCATCCCCAGATACATCTGGTCGTTGATACAGGCCACTTCCACTCGCAGCTCGCCATTCTTCGCCACGTCCTGCAACAGGTCGCGTTCAATCACCCAACCCTGAGTGTCCTCGGAGACCAGAACTTCTCGACGAATCAGGTCGTCAAAGAACACATACCAGCTGCGGTCGTCAGACACCTTCAGACGCCCGCCATCAATCTTCAGTGCTCCACCTGCCAGCTGCTCATTCAGCACCGTCACAAATCGCTCTGCGTTCAATTGTGAAATCTTCGCGTCCCGCACGAGATCATCCGTCAGCGTCGCCTTCAGGCCGCTGCCTTCCAGCAACTTACCACTCTCGTTCCACTCGCTCACAATGCCCGACAAAAATCGTCCCAGCGTCTCGTAGTCGGCAACAAATCGCAACTTACGAGGCACACGCGTCAGGTTGGTCGAATCCTCGTCCCCGTCGTGATACTCCGCCACATGGAAGGATGGCAGCGGCACTTCCAACCGCGGCAAGGCCTCCATCAACAGCGGCGCCTGCGTCACCAGAGCTTCTGAAATCCGATCCAGGGAATCAGCAAAGGCCGCATAAGGAATCTCTACCTTGGCGCCGTTCTGCTCTTCCTTCTGTCGATCCGATACCAACTGTCCCGCTGTGCTGCCTTCCAGCAGCAGCTTCGGCAGATCTCCCAGACGCTCGTCTTTCCGATAGTCCAGCACCGACCCGGCCACCAGCAGCCCGAAGTGCAGACCAAAATAGTCCGCCGGCCGCAGTTCGCCCGGCGCGGTTCGCATCCGCTCCGACAACTGCTTCAGTCGGTCGGCGGCGTTTCGATACTGCCCATCCCGCAGAGCATCTGCGAATGGTCGCACAGCTTCGCTTTGCGCCAGCATCCCGAACGCTTCTTCACGGGGATTTGAGGACAGTGTGTACTGGGCTGAAATCCCCTGCAGAATACTGCGCTCGGAACCTTTGACCGTTCGGAAAGCTTCAAACCGACATTCCAGTTGCAACTCTTCCTCGCCCTGCTCGTTCCGAGTCAATGCAGATTCGTCCAGCCCCCGGAAGACCCAGACGGCGCGGGCGCGTGAGTTGCCAAGGATGTGCGAACGATAAGCCCACACGTCGCCAACGTTCAAACCCACTTCCGTCGGCTGGCCCTCTGCACTGATAAAGTACAACTCACCAAACACCGGAACTCGACAGTTCAGGGCGGAACGCGCCGAGTCCGGAATGCGGCGGGTCAGCCAGAACAACCCGATCGCTCCCATGACCAGCAGCACAAACAGAGTGACCATGCCCAGACCAGCCATACGGCCGATCACAATCTCCAGTCGCCGCGCTGGTTTGGTCACGACCGTATGCAGCGATCGCAGACGAATGTCTTCCGGCAACGCCCAGCAGCTGAGAAACATCACGGCAGGCAGAATCAACCACGAAATCGCAGTGAACAGGAAGGTCACATGCACACTGACCTGCAACTCAGGACGCTCATTCGCGTCCGCAATAAACCAACCCGCGAACATTAACAGCACCGCAAACAACACAAACACCAGCAGTGCCTTACGCCGTACCGCTTCTTTCAGTGTCAGTGATGACAAGGCGAAAATACGACGCGGCGAAATCGACGCAATGTCTGACAGGTAACTGGTCAGACCGCTCGTGAAAATCGCCAGTCCGCCACGACCGTTGCGGGCCAGCGACAACACCAGCGATAGCCCCAGCGCCAGCAACACCAGCACACCCGATAAGAGCAGCCAGGAGTCAGTGGCAGAGGAAAAGTTGTAAGGCCGAATATCAAATTCCATGGTTCGGAATTCCAGCTGCGGAATACTGTTTCAAAGACCCCGAGTCATTCACTGGTCGCCAGTCGTGTTCACTGCAACGCCAGCACTCGTCCAACTTACGTCGTTCACCTGTGCCAGTGAACCGCCAGCGAATAAACGCACCGTCAGGACTTAACGCCCCGTCCCGATGCAGCCACTTCTTCCGTCGAAAATCGACGTCCCGGACGCTCGCCGCTTTCACGAACCGTTCGCAGGAACAACTGTTCCAGGTCTGCTTTCGGACGGCTGAATTCCACGTCTTTCACGTTGTGCTTCTCCAGCACTTTACGAACGTCAGCCATCGCTTCATCCGTCAGGCTGGTCGTGCGAATCTGCATCTCGTTCCGCAGCTCCAGCAACTCATCCACCCGACCCAGAACCTTCAGCTCTCCCTGAAACAAGACCGCAATCCGGTCGCAAACGTCCTGCACGTCCGCCAGCTGGTGACTGCACATGACCACAGTCTTACCCTGAGCCTTCAACTGGTGAATCAGGTCCTTCATTTCCCGAGTACCAATCGGGTCCAGTCCACTGGTCGGCTCGTCCAGCAACACAAGGTCCGGGTCGTTGATCAGCGCTTGCGCCAGGCCGATA
>JALQWE010000200.1:0-3170 GCA_023258825.1 Planctomycetaceae bacterium
GCAACGCTGTCGACACAGCAGGTTGCCGAAGGAACGCTGCAAAGTCTCCCACAGGTAGTGCGAGGCAACGGGATGACGCCGCCGTCTCTGATCGTGGTTGGTGAATGTGTCCGGCAGCGGTCACTGCTCTGCTGGTTTGAAAAGTTGCCTCTGTTTGGTGTTTCAATTGCCATTACACGTCCTGAGGATCAGGCGGACGAGGTTGCCGAGGAAGTCGTGCGGCTTGGAGGCGAGGCGATTCTGCTGCCGATGATTGAAATCGCCGCCGTGGATGCATCGCAAGGTGTTCGTATTGCCGACTGCATGCAGCGTTTGTCGGAGTTCGACTGGATCGTCTGGACCAGCGTCAATGGGGTCTCGGAGTTCTTCCGACACCTGAGACTTGCGGGCCGGGACGCTCGGTCACTCGCTGGTCTGAAACTGGCCTGTATCGGGACGTCCACTGCGTCTCGACTTGAGCAGTTTGGTTTGAGCGCCGATCTTGTTCCACCGCAGTTTCGTGCCGAAACGCTGGGTGAGGCCATGCGGCCACTGGTGCCTGGCCGTCGAGTGCTCTGGGCGAAGGCCAGTCGCGGCAGGCCTGTGCTGCCGGCGATCCTGGAATCGGCGGGGGCCACTGTCGAACAACTGGTGGTGTACGAAAATCGGGATGTATCAGGCTTTTCGGATGAGATTGCAGAGAGATTTCGAAGAGGTTCGATTGCCTGGGTCAGCCTCAGCAGCCCGTCGATTGCGCGTCGCTTTGCGGCCATGTTGAGCCATGCAGGAATCGCCCCTGCCGAACTCAGGACGCGGATTGCCACTATCAGTCCCGTCACAACTGCGACAGCAGAAGAATGTGGCTTGAAGGTTTCCGCGGAAGCCTCCATTCACACCATGACGGGAATTCTGGCCGCCATTCAGGCACAGTCGCGTCGTCGATAATACCAGAACACCTGAGCGCCGTATCCCGGTGCCCTCGTGCAGCGACAGCGCAAAGTGGTCCATGGTGCGGGCGGAATCAGAATTGTACCTGGCTGCACATCCACGGACAGGATAGCTCAGGGCCTGAACAGCCGCATGGGACCAGAAACAAAGCACGTCCTCTGCAGGAAATTCGGGCCTGCCCGTAGTCCCCGACTCCGGGTGCCGTACTGCATTCAGCAGAGACATTCCTCGACACTGCAGCGTTACTCGACGGCCGTACCTCGTTCCAGACGTTCTGCCTGAAGCTGGTGAACGCGAGCTTCCTGAATCTGCCCCGACGCGGTGCAGGTTTGTGCCATCAATCGATGCACCGTGGGACGATCCGGACGCATTGCGAGGGATTTCCGCAAATCCTCCATCGCGTTGTTCCAGTCGTTCAAGGCGATGTAAACTTCGCCGCGTGTGGAGAGAATATCAGGGTGGTCTGGAAGAATACTGAGGCTTTGGTTGACGTGCTTGAGCGCCTCAATTGGCCGGGCGGGGGTGCTGCGAACTTCGGCGATCGCCAGGTTGTTCAGAATGGCTGGGTTTTTCTCTTCCGCGATGCCATTGGCAATTTCCAGCCATTTCACTGCCTGATCATACTCATCCAGTGCCAGGGCGCGGGCTGAAAGCGTATTCAGAATTTCCAGTGTATGGACCCCTTCGGCTCTGAGCGATGTCAGCAATTGTTCGGCATCGCGGGCTCCATGGCTTCGCGACAGTGTGATGCGAGCGAGTCGGTCGATTCCCTGAAGTGCAGCGGCATCGTTGTCGGACACAGGCCCTGACATCACCGCATTTTTGAGCAATGCGATAAGTTTTCGGGCGGTTGCACGATCAGGAATCTGCGGCATCGCATCAGAATCCAGGGTCACAATGCGACCGGTCAACTGGGTATGCTGATCAAACTCCGCGATGCAGGCTGCTCCGTAGACGGCAGCGGCCTCTGTCTCCTCGGGAATCGGTGAATTCGCCGTAGCCGCGGTGTTTTCCAGAACCTCGCGTGCATCCGCTGGTTTTTTCTGCAACAGAAGTGTTCTGGCCAGAGTCAGGCGGTTGGCTGAATTCAACGGATCTGTTTTCAGCTGATCTCGCAATTCCGTCGCCACTTTCTCCAGCAGAGCGTCAGCTTCCTCTGTCTGTGCGGATGAATAAAGCAGTTCGGCGACAAACAGGCGGTCGCCCGGATGCGCAGCAAGCAGCGGGCGCATCAGCTCTGCGGCATCCCGTTCCCTGTTCATCAATTTCAGCAGACCGGCCGAGATGCGAGTTGCCTCATAGGGATCTTTTGCGGCTGCAGCCTGCTGCTGCCAGTGGCTGAGGATCAGAGTCAGTGAATCCGGCCTGATCAAAGCTCCCATGCGATCAAGGCGTTGCAGCAGATCAATGGCCGGGACACTGGATGGATCCAGAGTTAAAGCTCGTACCGCAAGGACGCAGCAGGCGTCGCGGTTTGCAGGCGACTGTCGCAGGAGGCGATTGGCAACCAGTAGTTCCATCCGACTCAGCGAGACTTTGAGTTCCGGGGATTGATTGCGAGCGATCTGCGCATCGAGCTCGGCCCGCGCTTCTTCCACCCTGTCGGCAAGAAACAGTGCCTCAGCCAGTTGCCCGCAGAGATTGTTATCCCCGGCGTTTTCCCGGAATTTGTTTCTGAGTGCGTTGATGGCCTTGTCTGCTGTCTTTTCCTGAACAATCCGGGGACGGTTCAGCAACCGTTGCAGTTTCAACAACGTCAGATTGACTTCCGGATGCACTTCCGAAGCAGCCTGCAGTGTACGTTCCGCGAGACGCCACTCTCTCGCTTCGATGTACATCTGCGAGAGTATTTCAGTCGCTTCGATGTTGCCGCGATTTTCGTTCAGGACCGCCAGGAGTTGATTCAGGGTCTCATCGGAACTGAGGCGGTACCTCGGATCTCCGGACTTTGACTTTCGGATCAACCAGAGTCGAGCTTCCACCGATCCTGATCCCTCAGAAGGGGCAAGGCGGGAGACCGTCGCGATCCCCTCTTCCACACGATCTGTGGTAATCAGCAGGTCGGCAAGTTGAATCGCGAAATCTGCATTGGCAGGATCAAGATGTGTCAGGGCCCGGAGACAGATTTCCTGTCCTGAACGATTTTCAGTGCTGACCGCCGTTGCGAGGGCTGCACGATAATTTCTGATCACCGAGGGACGGTCTGAGTAGCTGATTCCCCACGCGGCTGTCAGAAGGGCGGC
>JALQWE010000200.1:3180-6803 GCA_023258825.1 Planctomycetaceae bacterium
ACCAACATAGAGCAGATCATAGTCTCGGGAATAAAACCAGTTCGTAAACCATTCCGACAGTTCACGACGAAACTGCGCCAGGTTATTCGCTGGATTCTTCAGGTTCCACGCGGCAGAAATCTCGGCGGTGGAGACATCGCTGGATGTATAGCCATTGGACTGTTGACGGCTGGAATCCCAGAAGGACTGCCAGCGACTGCCATTTTTCCGGCCTGACATGGTCAACTTCCTATTCCGAAAACTCGAATCAGCTGTACAACAAGGATCGTGAGGGCCGTAATAAAGATCAGGCCTCGCACCGCCGCTGGCGAATTCGTCATCAGGGCTTCAGGCACCTCGACAGAACCGTCAGCAACGCGTTGTGAAGCAATCGCCTGACTGGGCGATGCAGTCACTGGAGGAACCTGACTGCCATCCATGATTTCCGCGCCGGACATGGCCACAGCAGGGGAACCTGAGGGCTGAATCACAGGCACTGCGAGCGGAGCAACCCAGGCATTGAAAAGCGACGTCAGCGGGTTCTCCCGTCGAGGACGCTGCTCCTCTTCTTCCTCGTCGTCTTCGTAACGTCGAATGCCCTTACGCCCGGTCACAAGGTCCTCCATCACCGGAATCCCACCAGTAAACAACAGAACGACCTTGTCAGCGCTCCAGATCGCAGCAAGCCCGGCGACGAGAACCAGAAATCGCCAGCAGAACCCTGCGATGCCCCTTGAAAGATCAAGGCTGGAAGAGACGGCGAGAGACGCGCCGAGAGTTGTCGAAAGAGTCGAAAGAATCAAACCGAGGAACGCGGTGTAAGTCAGGAGCAGGACCAGATGTGGCCCCGAGCGTCTTTCCCACGCGGAAAAAATGGTGGCCGCCACCAGCATCACCCAGACGGAAGCAACTCCTCCGCGGAGCATGCCTGCGTCCAGCAGTGTCCCGGTAACATGCAGCCCCTTCGGGTCCGAAAAGTGAATCAGGCCACATGTGTTCAGAATGTCAGATGAAAGGCTGGTGACGGAGTTCTGAAATCCCTCCCAAAGCCAGACATCCAGCGATGGAGGCAGCCGAACGATCAGTGCCATCAGCACCATAATCGCAAACAATAGCCGCCCGGATAAGTCGCGCTGACAAGCCACGATCCACGCCAGCACCGAAAGACTGCAACCAAAGGTCACCAGCCAGGCCGATCCCCGCCAGACGCCGAGGAACACACAGAACACGTCAAGCATCACCATCAGCACCGACGAGACGCGCCAGACCGGTCGCTGACGACTGCCGTTCAGGCTGGTCAGCCACAACATTGCCAATACGGCAATCGGTTGCAGGCGAAACAGCGGCGATGATATGGATTGCTTCGCGAAGATGGCAACCATGGGCAGATGTGCCATCAGGAGGAATAAAATCGCACCCTGACTCCGCACGAATTCCCCGGATTTCGCAAGCGAAGATTTGTTTCTCTGTGCCAGAGAATACGACATGGCGAATCCTCAAACCCTCTGAAGGAGCGTTCACCGACATGGTGCAAACCCGAAGTCTTTCCTCCTTCGTCATTATTTCCTGAAGTTCCTCACGGGTATATCACGCCCCTATGATGTTCTTCGGCAAATTCTGCCGGGGGAACATTTGAGTCAAGCTGGAGCGATTCAACCGGTTGCATGGATCCTGCCAAATTCGCGGACATCGCGAGAATCAGCATCCTTTTCTTCACGAAGTAACGCTCTCTCGCCACATTTGTGGCGGACATGCAACACTTGATCGAAACCCACTCAGTGGATGACGCCAGATCAGGTGTCACGCATCAGGTGCATGGCTTCTGACGCCGAGTGGGCTCCTGACGACGACGGCCTGGTATCCTCGGGCAGAATGGGCCTAATCAAAGAGACCGTGCAGGAACCAATGGTCCGTCTGCAGGTCACGAAAGATCCAGAGTCTTGCACCAGACGAGGCCGTCATTTGAAAGTAGTCGCGGTGACACGGGGCGTCCGTCCACCACGCCGTCTGAATGCGTTCGGGAGTGGACACCTGCGTGATCGTCCAGGTAAACCCGAGCAGTTGCAGATGCAACGGAATTTTCGGTAGTCGGGTGATTCTCGCTGAACCTTTCCGGGCCGGGGGCGTCGAGCGGGGAGAGTCGGTGCCGACCGCGGTTGGCCCTCTTCCTTCGGCACGCACAAACTGGGCTGTGATATCCAGGGGTGTGGCCAACATGCGAATGGGCCGCGAGAGCCCGGTGCTGGCGGACGACGCAGCGGGGACGCCGTCCGTCGCAGCCAGCGTGTCAGACTCCTGCACCACAGGCTCTGTACGCCCCGAGTGTCGACGCGTTTTCCGGTCCGACACCCGCGATCGTGTTTCCGAGCCTGCGATTGTTTCCCCAACTCCGGTCAATTGGTTCAACAAGCGTTCAGTCGCCTGAGCCGCATTCTGCTGAATGGCATCCGGGAAGCGATGCGTCAGGACGCTTTTCTCGGGGCGAGCGTCAGCGTGTTTGGTGACATAGCGAACGTTGTCTTCCGACAATCGGCCAGCGAGTCGACTGAGCAATGTGGAAAGTTCGTCGGTCCATGCAATGTGGTCGTCACTGCCAAACAGATCTCGCTGCCGAGACGGCGGAATCGGGACGGTGGTGGCAACCAGCCTGACGCGATTGAGTGGCTGTTGCTCCAGCATGGCATAGTCGAACTCCGGGTTTTGCGGAGTTTGTTCCATAGAGCGACGCTGCTGCTGAAACAGCGCCCGAGTGACAAGGTAGTCCAGCCGCAGCTTGATAACGTCCGCAAGGAGTCCGGCTGTGGCTTCGGGTCGAACGAGCCCCGTGCGGATCAATAGCTCCGGCCCTTCCACACAGAAAAAAAAGCACTCCAGTGTGCTGCAGAGTCGTCGCCGCGCTTCCAGTTGCCTGCCAATATCCACTGTCAGTTGCTCAAGAATCCAATGCAGGTCACGAAGTCCCTGCGCGGGGGATTCACCCAGCCATTCCGACTGTATCGGGCTGGGTTCCGGAATTGGCAGAATCTGTTCCGCATCAGTTCCGCGAAGCTGCCGAATACGTAGCACAGCCGCCGGAGATAACCGCGCGGGCAGGTCAACCATCGGCAGCCGATGCAGTTGCCTGATGGTCTGGACTCCGAGCTGGTGCAGAATTTCGCAGTCGGCATTCGGCAGGCGCGCGGCCTTAATGGGAAGTGGTTCGAGGTCCATTTCATTCCGACCGGGCAGTGAGATTCGGACCCGCGGAAACTCAGCTTGCGCAGTCATGCCGCCGCCTGAAGCCACAGACGCTGCGCCGCGGGCTCCTGTTCGGGAAGTCGGTGTCCGCGGGACTTCCCAGTGGGCGATGGCCCACGCGGCAGCAATCGTGTCCGCGATGGCAACAACTCCACTGAGACTGGCCTGACGAATTTCCTCCAGCAGTTCTGTGGCAAGGGCAACCTCACTGCCAAACAGCGGCGCGCAGCCTGTGATGTCCAGCAGCAGAGAATCGGGCAGCGGCATGTCGTCAAGTCCGACAACCGGAGCAAATCGGCGGACAATTTCACTCAGATCCGTCAGTTCCTGACGATCCTGACCTCCATCCCATTCGGAAAAACAGATTTCTGCGGGCGCGACGGGAGGAGATTCCGCTTGTTTGCCGG
>JALQWE010000019.1 GCA_023258825.1 Planctomycetaceae bacterium
GACAATTTCTCCGGACGGCACATCACAGATCACCGACAATTTTCATTTCAGCTGCGGCCACGCCGGGCCGACGTTTCCAGTGATGTCCTGAAACGCGGAAATTCACTCAGAAGCGAAGCTCTCCACGGAAGTCGTTAGCCCCTGATGACTAAGTCATGGGACTGATGGGACTGATGACCCGGGTGTGACCTAGCGTTCGGAAGTGGCGAAGGATGGGGCCTGGCCCGTCTGAGATTGCGTGACCTGGCCTGCCATGCCGTTGCGGTCTCTCTGCGGGGCAGGGCTGGCGTTCAATTCAGGCACGGTTTGTGCCTGGTGTACTTTTCGCGGTTCAAATCCCCCCGCCTCCCTGCAGGGCCAAAATCCACCATGGCCCCTGATTTCCGCCCCTGAGCCTGCAAAACCTGTTTTTTTGCGGCAACCGGCTCCGCGGATCGCTATGCTGCCTGCAGTTTTCTGCAATATCCTCAAACGTCGCTCGCCGCCAATGCGTAATCCACGCAGAAAGGCAGCGGAAAATGCCCGGAATCACCGGAATGTCCGAATCGGACGCCCCCCATCACTGGCTCGATGCACAGGACTCACCCCCCGAAGGTGATGTGTTGTCCGCCAGTGAAGTGCGTCTGGTGCATTCCGCACGTGCGGGTGATCAGGAGGCCTTCCGGGAACTTGTCCAGCGTTACGAACGTCGTGTCTTCCGGGTCGTCAATCGATTCATCACCGATCCGGACACTGTCGCGGATCTCCTCCAGGAGATCTTTCTGCGGGCCTGGGAACGGCTCGCACAGTTCGATACCTCCAGACGGTTCGGACCGTGGCTGTTTCGCATGGCCATCAACCTGACCTACGACCACCTCAGACGTGTGCGTCGCCGAATTCGCTGGTCGCTCTTTTCAGATTCATCGCGTGATCATGTCCCGGACCCGGAAGTCAGGGACCCACGCGTGGAACTTGATCTCAGTCAGGAAGTGCAATTGGTACTGGCGGAGGTGCCGGAAGCCTACCGCACAGTACTTATCCTCAGAGATCTCGAGGGGTTCTGTACGGCCGATGTTGCGGCCGTCACAGATCGCAGCGAGGCGACAATTCGCTGGCGTCTTGCCGAAGCCCGGCGCATGTTTCGTGAGGCCTGGGAACGTCGGGAAAGACGTGGCCGTAGGGATGATTCAGACTCTTCAGCAGAAAACACAGGATAGTCAGACCTCCACAGCATGCCTCCCCAAAAGCATGCCACTCTTCTGCAACTCAGCTCGCAGTTAGACTTCTGATTCCTGGATCCATGGAGTTGTTCGATGAAATGCTCAGATGCAAGACACCTCGTACATCTCGAAGCTGGCCATGACCTTTTCGCCGAGGAACAGACAGCGCTGACGGCTCACCTTGCAGAATGCTCCCCCTGCAGCACCTACCGCGATGCCATGGCTCCCTCCACTCAGGCCCTGCTGGCCCTCAGGCATGCCATTCCAGCCAGCCCCGCGTCTCCCTCGGTCTGGCCCGCCATTTCCAAAGCCATTCAGCAGCGCACAACGGTCGCCTCCATGGCTCGTAAGTTCAATCTTCAGGTGGCAGCCCTCAGCGTCTGCTCACTTGCACTCGCTGCTGTCACCATTGTGCAGACACTGTCAGCCATGAGGGCCGCAAGTCACTCCGGAGATAACCTACCCGCTCTTGCACAACCCGTGCGATTCGCTCCCCAGCCGGTCAGCCCCGGTCGTGAAAAATCGCCGGCATTCGGTCAATCATTCTCCAATGGTCCGCAACAGAACTTCACTTCTCCACTGATGCTCAATGCGGAAGCCTTCTGAGCCCTGTTGCGGTTCGCCTGCCTGAACACACTCCGCCAGGCACCACCCCTGAGGTGTCGTGCGTTCTCGTCGACAAACCACAGTGCACTACGGCACACTCGCCGACACAGCTTTCGGCCCCCCCAGAGTCCGCTCAAAGAACTGAGACCGTCGCCGTGATGCCCATGGCGTCTCACAGGCTCCATGCCCCGCTCCCGGAACCACCAGGAACTCAAAATCGTTTCCGGCCTGCACCAGCCGACCTGCAACCTGTGTTGTCGTGGCAGGGTCCACATTCCGGTCCAACTCACCCACAACCAGCATCAGATGACCTTTCAGCAGGTGAGCATTCTCCATGTTGGAATTGGCCTGATAAACATCCCCCTCTGGTAGCCCCATCCACTGCTCATTCCACCAGATCTTGTCCATCCGATTGTCATGACATCCGCAGTCCGCTACCGCGGCATCGTAGAAGTCGCCATGCCAGAGCAGGGCGGCCATGGCATTCTGACCACCCGCAGATCCGCCATAAATTCCCACTCGTGACAGATCCATCTGCGGTCGCTCAACGGCAGCAGCTCGCATCCACTCAATCCGGTCCGGGAATCCGGCATCCTTCAGATTGCGATAACACACGTCGTGAAATGCCTTGGAACGCCAGGCCGTCCCCATCCCGTCAATCTGCACCACAATAAATCCCAGATCCGCGATCCGCTGCTGATGCCCCCAGCTCGCCCGAAACTCCTTGGGCACATGATGATCATGCGGCCCCGCATAGATGTTCTCAATCACCGCATAGGACTGCCCCGCCTGAAAATCCTTCGGACGGTGAATCAGTCCGTAGATCATCGTGGTTCCATCGCGTCCGACAGCCTGAAATCGCTCGGGAAAACTTCCCCGTGCCTGCAGAACCTCGTTTGCGTCCGCCTGTTCCAGTTCACACACCCTCACACCATCTGCCTTGCGTAACTCCGTCACCGGTGGCAGGTCAACCCGGGAATAACGGTCCAGAAACCAGCGACGATCCGGAGACCATTCAATCTGGTGAGTGCCGTCACCTTCCGTCAGAACCTGCACCGTAGCCCCATCCAGCGAGGCCCGACAGAAATGCTCATGATAAGGATCCTGATTCGGAACAATCCCTACAGCATAAAACCAGATCCATCCGGCCGCTTCATCAATCCGCTCGATCCGCCGAACATTCCACGCTCCCTGAGTCACCGCGTTACGCACCTGACCAGACTTCAGATCATAGCAGTACAGATGATTCCAGCCGGATCGCTCACTGGCCCACAACGCCCGCTCTTCCGACAACCAGCGCAATTCGAACTTGCCCTCAGATGAATAGTGAATAAACGTCGGACTCTGCTCGTCGATCAGCACCCGAACAGCACCACTCTCAAGGCTGACTTCCAGAAGCCGCAACTTCTGATGACCTCGCTCGTTGTACAGCAGCCGAAACGATTTCCCGTCCCCGCTCCAGCCCTGAAACTCCAGTGACCACGGATTCGGAAACAACTCCCGGGAAATCGGGATTTCAGATCTGTCGGACAAACGAAACAGCCTGGGCTTTGTCACCGGAATCGGATCGCCGGGCTTCAGATATGGATAGGACTGAAGTTTGGGCTGCAACTGATCCTTCGGTCCACTCTCCACATAATACACCCGTCGTTCCTCGACCTGCGTGGTTTGAAATGCAATCAGAAATGCCCCGTCCGGGGACCAGATGACGTCCGCCTGATCTTCGGGATAGTCCTCGCGCGCATAGTCCATGCCGACCGCTCGCGCTCGCTGTGCATCACGTCGAAAAGTGTTACTCGCCAACCCGTCCTGGCTCAGAGCAAACTCCGAGCCATCCACCGTCGACTTCAACCAGAGATTGTGGTCTTTGACAAATACCTGCCACGTGCCATTCAAGCCCGTGGTCCGCACGTCCCCCTCCAGACCACCGCGCCGACCACGACGCCCCTCCCGTCGCTGCACATTCCGGATGGCTTCCTCCGTCAGCATCCACTTCACACCACGTTCACCAGCCGTCAGACATCCCAGCGCCGTACCGTCCATCCGCACGAACATCCACACATGGCCGGAATAGCTGTGCTGCCGATGCGTCTGACCGGGTGCCAGAGTCACATATTCGCGCTGCTCTCCATCCCCCGAAACCCACACCAGCTTCACCGCGGCATCCAGCTGATTCACCACTTCGAACTCCACATCCTCCGAGGAATTGCCGGACGGTCGCGGCGGTAAAAACAACCGTGGTACCACCGAAGTTGTCTCATCCAGACGTTCAACCGTTCCTGCCGCAGCATTCCAAAGGAATCTTCCGTCCGTGCCCGTCAGCCGCAACTGGTCCCCCTCGGGCCCTGTGCGAAATTCCAGGCTGTCCACCGGTAGCTGCGTCGCCGAAATCTCCCGCCCAGTGATCTCCGACAAACCACGTGCCACAACGGCATGATCAAATGCCGGCCCCCGTGTCCCGGTTTCCGCATCCACCAGCACAAACTCCCGACTGTCGCCAGGCAGTTCATTCCGATACCAGAATCGTGTCCCCGCCTCATTCCAGTGCGGCTCCACCCGCTCTCGATACACGCGTCCCTGAGCCCCCAGGAATGGTCCTGCGGTCAGAAAGATCCCCACAAACAATACCCACAGTCTCATTGCGCGTCGCGACACAGGAACTCTCCCACAATCTGCTGATCAACAGTTTTCCCCGAGTGTACGACGGCAATCAACACCTGTCATCCACGTCAGAAGCCCACGGGCGATTTCTCTCAGCTATCGCCCCGATTCACCAACGCCCCACCTCCAGTGCTGCCACCAGCCGGTTGATTTGACGTCCGTTCCAATGAGCTTATCCGAGAAAAGCTGGACACCTGCCCCCGCCACAGGTAACCTCTCCAATCAGCACAGTCCCAAAATCGCCAGGTTTCAGGGGCTTGCTGTATCCCGCCAATCATCCCTCCCCACTTGCAACAGGCCCCCCAAAATGCGATCCGGATCTCCGTTCGGATTCCCAGCATGGCCCGTCCGCCGCAGAACTGTTCTGCGTGCCGGATTCGCTGGAATGCTGCCCGCGCCTCCCGCAGCATCCGCGCAGCACACCGCCAGTCAGATCCCCGGTTTCGGTACCGCCAAACGCTGCCTGCTGCTCTTTATGTGGGGCGGCCCCAGTCAACTTGATACTTTCGATATGAAGCCCGCCGCACCGCTGGAGGTCCGCGGTGAATTTCGCCCGATCTCCACGGCAACGCCCGGTCTCCGCATCTGCGAACACTTCCGCCACCTCGCCCCACTCACCGATCTGGTCACCGTCATTCGCTCCCTGTCCCACGATGATCCGGCACACCTCAGCAGCGCGCACACCACCCTGACCGGACAACTTCCCCCTGTCAACAAGAGTGATGACGAACCACCAGGTCGCAATGACTCGCCTCATTTCGGAGCCCTGATTTCGCGCCTGCATGGATTGCCTGGAGGATTACCAGCCAGCGTCACTATGCCCTGGAAAACACTGCATCCCGCAGCCCCTGGCGGCGTCGCCCCGGGGCAAACCGGAGGCTGGCTCGGTGCGGCAGCCGATCCCATGCTCGTCACCGGAGATCCTTCACGCCCGGATTGGACCGTCCCGGCACTTGACCTGCTGGACGGACTTGATACCCAGCGACTCAATCACCGCAAGGCACTGCTGTCCGCCATAGAATCCCGACAACTCAACCTCGCGGAATTCGCGACGACGTCCATGACGCAGCAACAGCAGGAAGCCTTCCGTCTGCTCAGCTCGCCCGACGTGCGCGGTGCTTTCGATCTCACTCAGGAATCCGCAGACACTCGCGATCGCTATGGCCGCAACATCCACGGGCAGTGCGTCCTGCTGGCACGTCGCCTGCTGGAACACGGTGTTCCCTTTGTGTCCGTCAACTGGCACAATGACGGGCAGAATTTCTGGGACACGCACGGAAACAACTTCGTGCGTCTGAAACGTGACCTGATTCCTCCCGCCGATCAGGCCCTGGCCGCCGTGCTGACCGATCTGCGCGATCGCAACATGCTGGATGACACCCTGGTCGTCTGGGTCGGTGAGTTCGGAAGGCGTCCACAAATCACTGCGGCAAATGCCGGCCGCGAACATCACCCGTTCTGCTACAGCGGACTCATTGCCGGTGCCGGTATCCACCGCGGCGGGGTCTACGGAGCCAGCGACGAAATCGCCCGGTTCCCCGCAGACAATCCTGTGTCCCCCAGAGATCTGGGAGCGACCGTGCTGCACGCACTCGGTATCCCTCAGGGCCTCACTCTGAATGATCTGACCGGCCGCCCACATCCACTGTACGGCGGCAACCCGGTCACAGCCCTGTTCAGCTGACCGAAACAAAATCACTCTCCGGCCAGCAGCCGGAGACTTGTCAGCCTAATCAATCGCCACAATCTGCATCCGCAGTTTGCCACGAGGAATTGCGACCTCAATCCTGTCGCCCACCTTGCGCCCCATCATCGCCGTCCCGATCGGACTGGTGGTCAGGATCTTCATCACATCCCCCTCGTAGTCCTCTTCACCGGGACCCACCAGCTCATAAACTTCCTTGTCACCGTCCACGTCCACCGTAACCCGAGCGCCGAATTCGACCGCATCTTTCGGGCCCTCTGTTCGCTCAGCGATGTAGCAACTGGCCAGCTTGGACTTCAGCTGGTTGATCTTGGCCTGCAACAGCCCCTGCGTCTCACGCGCAGAATGATACTCAGCATTCTCCTTCAAGTCGCCCTCTTCACGAGCAGACTTGATCCGCTCCGCAATCGCCGGCATTTCCACATCTTCCAGATGCCGAACTTCTTCGCGAAGCTTGTCATAACCTTCACGGGAGATGGGCTGACGTTCCATGGCAAAACCTGAATTTGACTTGATTTCAACGGAAGCACACAGCCAGCCGCACAGACGGACTGCTGTCAGAAAAACACAAAAACACGCCTATGAACTTCAGCTTCCACCCCCAACGGGCTGGTTCCAAAGTTCACTGCGTTTGTCTCAGTACAGACCCGGATCGGGCAGAACACGGGCCGCTGTATCATCGGTCAAGGGCAGGGCACCAGACTCACCGCACTGGCAGACTGGCCGCACTGGAGGACTGGCCGTGACCAGAATCCACTGCAACACCCGCAAGCCAGGACCGCCCGAAACCTGCATCAACAATCTGACCGTCATCATCCACAAAACCATCACCGCGTCTGCACCTCAGGTCCATACGCTTTGCCGGTTGAGGAAAAGTAAGGGCGGCTGAAGTCTGCTTCAACCGCCCCTGTAATCACTCGGGCATTTTACCCGAGCGCGTTGAGCCAGGCTACGAAATTTGCTGCCACTGTCCACATTTCGCGCTGTCCAGTACTGCCTGACAAACCTTTTGAGTTTCCAGAGCTTCACGGAAGGTCGGACTGCACGGACGACCAGCTTCAACTGCCGCAATAAAGTCGGCCACCTGATGCACGAAGGTGTGCTCATAGCCAATCTGCAGCCCCGGAACCCACCACTTGCCCATGTAGGGCATGTCACCATCCGTACAATGCACCTGATGCCATCCGCGAATCACGGAGTCATCACTGTGGTCAAAGTACTCAAGGCGATGCAGGTCATGCAGATCCCACTTGATCGACGCTTTTTCACCGTTGATTTCCAGGGTGTACAACGCCTTGTGGCCACGGGCGTATCGAGTCGATTCGAACAGTCCCAGAGAACCATTGGCAAACCGGCACAGAAACGCACAGGCGTCGTCAATGCCGACCTTTTCCACTTTTCCAGTCAGGTTGTGGCGACGCTCTTTCACAAACGTCTCTGTCATGGCCGTGACACTGCCAATCGAACCGTTCAGCCAGATCGCCGTGTCAATACAGTGAGCCAGCAGGTCACCCGTCACTCCCGATCCAGCGGCCGCTGCATCCAGTCGCCACAGTGCCGTTCCACCCTGCGGAAGATCCGCATTGATCGTCCAGTCCTGCAGGAAATTGGCTCTGTAGTGGAAGATCCGCCCCAGTCGCCCCTCGTCAATCAGACGCTTGGCCAGTGAAACCGCAGGAACCCGACGGTAGTTGTACCAAACCGTGTTCGGCACCCCGGCCTTCTCAATCACGTCCACCATCTTCTGGCCTTCCACCGGATCCATGGCCAGTGGCTTCTCACACAGGACCATCTTGCCGGCTTCCGCCGCCGCAATCGCAATCTCCGCATGCGAATTGTTCGGCGTGCAGATGTCAATCGCGTCAATGTCCTTCCGCTCAATCAGCTTCCGCCAGTCTGTCTCTGTCGATTCAAACTGCCACTGATCAGCAAACTTCCGCAACTGCTCTTCACTGCGACCACAAATCGCCTTCAGCACAGGGCGATGCTTCAACTCAGGAAAAAAGTCATTGACCCGCTTGTAGCCGTTGGTATGAGTCCGGCCCATAAAGCCGTATCCAACAACTCCGATATTCAGTGGCTTCAGCTGTGACATGGCTCACTTTCTAATGTTCACACAGGGTCTTAAAAACAGAATTCAACAGGCCGCACCAGCCAGCATCAGATTCAGGCAACATCCGATCACAGCGGATACCCACGCGCTGCCGCATGGGTACCCACACCTCCACATTCAGTTCCAGCCGTGCGCGGCGCGAACTTTCAGCATCGTGTCAAGGATCGTGTTCCAGGTTGAAGGATTCTCCAGGGTCGCATTCGGAAACATACATCCGTCCCAGCAAATATGCTGGATGCCCCGCTCCACAGCCCCCTGCAGCCAATAGCCCGCACACTTCACAATGTCCAGCTTCCCGTTCGGATCGTCCGCCGGACAGTGCTTGCCCGTCTTGTCGTGCGAACCAGCGCCATGCACCTGACCGTCATTCTGAGCCACATGGAAGTCGATCGTCCACGGACGCAGCTTGTCCGTCATCTCCTTGTAGGCCGCCCAGAACTCTGCATCAGAGTACCCTTCCCGAACCAACGCACATTCCGGTGCGTTGTAGCCCAGAAGATACAGATACGTGTGCGCCAGGTCCGCCTGGAAGCCCAGTGACTGAGGCATCCCGACCTCTTCCAGAAGATTCAGCATGTCCTTCCAACTGTGCATGCCCGCCCAGCAGATCTCACCCTCAGCAGCCAACCGCTGTCCGTGATCCGCAGCAATCTTCGCCGCCTCACGGAATGTCTCAGCAATCTTTGATGTGTTGGCTTTGGGATTTTCACGCCACTTGGCCACGCCGAATTCAGCCGAGTCAATCCGGATCACGCCGTACTTGCGCACGCCATGCTTCTCAAAAACACCGGCAATCCGACAGGCCATCTTCACGGCACTCAGAAACTTGTCCCGCGCCGCCGCGTCACCCATCGCCGAATCACCCACGGTGCCCGGCCAGACCGGTGCCACCAGAGACCCCACGCTGAATCCATAGCCGGCAATCATGTCGGCAATCTTCAGCAACTCAGCGTCACTCGCTTCCGGGTTGGTGTGCGGCAGAAACAGGAAGTAGTCGATCCCGTCAAACTTCTGACCGTTCACATTGGCCGCTGCCGTCAACGCCAGCATCTTCTCCAGACTAATCGCCGGCTCCTGCCCCGGACCATCCCCCTTGCCCACAAGGCCTGGCCACATTGCATTATGAAGTTTTGGGGCTGTATGAGTCATTCTGCTGCTCCCGACTACGGAACATAAAAAAGAAACCGAATTTAAACGCGACGCAGAACACTCCACGCACGCCGATCTTCAGGATCCACTCAGGCCATCAACCCGCCACCACACACTCAACTTCTCTTCACCCCACCAGCCACACAGCGATGATCAGTCGCCGCCCCGGCCAGAGAAACAATCAGGAATTCAGATCGCTACCAGTTGCACATGACCGCTTTCGACGGTCCATGCAGCCCTGGCCTGTGCAGCAACCTCCGATGTGCGAACATCACCCATGGTTGAAAAAACTGAGTCCATCTGACAGCAAAAAAACCAGACTCGCGAGCCCCGATGCGATCGCACCCAATCGAATACCCGCAGCCACATTCCAGCAAGTCTCTCGCCGGAATCCGCTCCGCCCCAGCAGACAGCCCCGCCAGGATTCCGCAGTTCGCCACGGGAAAATCGACCGGGCAACGGCAGAGTCTGAGCACGTCGTCGTGGTTTTTTTCCTCCGCCAGATGATGACGAAAAGTCGGCCGTTTGAAAAGCCATTGCAGGTTTTTCAGGACGCAAAGACTCTGAGGAACATACGGGGATCACGGAAAAATCGGACGGTTTTCGAAGAAATCTGAGCGTTTTCAGATGTTTCCGCGACACACCGCCCCCGCAGCCCGTCCGCCCCACCCGGCAATCCTGCCACATCCGTCCGGCCCCCCGACGTCGGGCCAAAGACACAGTCCAGCAGGGCCCCCTCCGGCCTCGGATGGCCACAAAGTCGCGAACCAGAAAATCGTCGCGTTTCGCTCCGACGAAACGATCGCCCCGGATTCCTACTGGCCAATCAGGCAATCGCCCAACGTGGCGCCTTCAAGCCGAGGACGCGGATCTCGCCATCGTCTCGCCATGACAGGGCGGGGCAGGGCCGTCCGGGGAAGGCAATCCCCTGTACTCGCCACAACATGGCCCTCTGTGCCACTAACCGGCAAATCGATGACCCGTCATCTGACTCAGACGGTTGTACAGGGTCTTCAGAGCAATCCCCAGTTCTTTGGCTGCCTGAGGCTTGTCACCGTGGTACTTTTCCAGCACCCGCAGAATCATCTCTTCTTCCATCTGCCGTAACGTCCGAGGCTCCCCGGAAACGACACTCGTCCCCGAAGCCGCAAACGGAATCGTTCCAGCCACCTCCGCAACAGCAGGCTCCTGCGACGAAGACTTCTGCAGACTACGCGGCAAATCGGCCGGCTGAATCGCCTGACCGTCCGAAAGAATCAGTGCATGCTCCAGCACATTCGCCAACTCACGGATGTTTCCCGGCCAGCGATGCGACTGCAGCACACGAATCGTCTCCGCAGGCAACATCTCCGGAAACACCACGTCCCGTTTGAGATGACGAGCAATCAGGTGCAGTGCCAACTGAGGAATATCGTCCAGTCGCTCACGCAGGGGCGGCAGATAAATCTCAAAGGTGTTGATACGGAAATACAGATCCTCACGAAATCTGCCTTCCTGAACCATCTGCTGCAATTCCCGATTTGTCGCACAGACAATCCGGACATCCACATGAAATGGCTCGTTATCCCCAACTCGACGCACTTCTCCGGATTCCAGAAACCGCAGCAGTTTGACCTGCATCGATTTGTCCAGTTCCCCTAACTCGTCCAGAAACAGTGTGCCACCGTTGGCGACTTCAAACAACCCGGCCCGATTAGAATCCGCGCCGGTAAACGCTCCCTTGCGATGCCCGAAGAATTCGCTCTCCACCAGGTTTTCCGGGATGGCACCACAGTTCACCGCGACAAACGGCTCCGCACGACGCTCACTCTGCTCGTGAATCCGCCGTGCCACCATTTCCTTGCCCGTCCCCGTCTCACCCAGAATCAGCACCGCAGAATCTGTCGGCGCAATGCGGTCGATCAGTTTCTGAACCCGCAGCATCGATGCGGACGTGCCGATCAGATCTGATCGACCTTCCACTCGCTGCAGTCGACCTTCCAGTGCCCGCGTCTTGTTCTGCAGTGACTTTTTCTCGGCAATTCGATCCAGCACGTTGCTGATCTCAAACAACGAAACCGGCTTCGGCAGGAAGTCATACGCCCCCATCCGAATGGCCCGAATCGCGTCGTCCCGGTCGCCATGCCCCGTGCTGATCACACAGACCGTTTCCGGACAGTGTTCCCGCAAATAGTCGATCACGTCCCAGCCACTGCCCCCGGGCATCCGCAGGTCAATGATCGCCGCGTCGAACACGTTTTTCTGAATCGCTTCGATCGCGGCGCCTGGCGATTGCCGTACCGTCGCCGTATGCCCCATCCGCGGCAATTCGGAACGCATTAATTCGGCAATCGAGTTCTCGTCGTCGACGAACAAAACCCGCAGACTGTGTCGTTTCTTGCTGCTCACCGCCCACTCCATGGACCCGACTCAGCGTCATGCCGAGCTGTTGACTGTGGTCTGCACCACATTTCGCTGCAGCCGCACATCGCGCCTTCTATGACATCCGGCAATTCCTGCCGCGCCATCGGCAGGAAATTCCTGTTCCCGCCGCCCCGAACTCTATCAGGACCGGGATTTTCGGGCAACGTGGTTTTCTTCAATTCAAAGTGGCTCCCGATGTCCCACTCACACCACCTGACCGCAGTCAGCCAGAACCCCGGACCACACAGCCCCCGACACCCCGAACCCACCACTCACCCCAATCAGCCAGCACCTGGCCAGCCATGCCTCAGCGGCCTGTCGGCTGTTCAAACGCACGGGACGGCCCGGGCGAGGAACGGCGACGAGGTGTTCACCCGGCAGTTCGTCACGTTTCGCTCCGACACAGCAGGCACTCTGGATGTCGCCTCGCCAATCCATCCGCGGATGTCCCGATGGCTTATTCCGAATCTCCGCCCGGCACCATTCCCGTGGCCGCTTGTCCGGCCCCCGCGTTTGACAGCGGAGTCCATTTCGAAAACGTAGCGGCCTGACCCACTCGATAGCCCGAGGCATTCTGCAAATTCCAGATGACCGCTCGATCAATCAGAAACCGCTTGCCCGTCCGACTGATGCGCACACCACGGTAGTCGTCCACAAAACCCTGCTTTGTCGCCCGCCGCATCATCTGAGCACGCTCGTCACGATGCATCGGCTCCGCCGTCAGCCGCGATGGCATCGTCAGCAAAGTCGCAGCATCCATTTCCCACAACTCAAGAGCCATCCGGTTGCCATAGTTCAGAATCGGGTCTTCCTGAGTCCCGTGGGACACGACGACAAACGGAGCTTCAAACAGGCGCCGCGCTTCGTCTTCCGGATCCTCACTCCGCTCCAGCAACTCTTTGCCCAGATAATGCCGCCACGAATTCAGAATGATCTGAGTCTGCTGGATCCACGCTGCCGTCTGCCACGGCGGAAGATCCGGTGATGGCACGCCGGACTCAACAACCACTGGCTCCATCTCACGCTGGACCATGTCCTGCTCGACAGTTTCCAGCTCCTCCTGGTTCTCTGTGCTCAGGTCACTTTCAGCCGTCTGGTCTGCCCCGAGCTTTTTCGGGGGCGGTCCCGGATACTGGTAAAACTGACACTCCAGCCGACCGTTGAACAGCTTGCGACGTCGCGGGGCACGGCGTCCAAAGTGCTTTTCAAAAAATCGATTGGACGTGAGCACATAAATGCCCCAGGTCTTCAGACTGGATGTCACTCGCCCAAGCTCACGGTAGACCGCTTCCACTTCCTCTGGCTCGCCCAGACGCTCACCATACGGTGGATTACAGATCACCACACCATATTCCTGGCTGGATCGGAAGTCACTGATCTCCTGCTCCCGAAACTGAATGTCCGTGGTGACGCCGGCTTCCCGAGCCCCTTTTTCGGACAAGCGAATGGCTGCCGGATCGTGATCAAAACCCAGGATTGGCAACGTCAGTCGTGGCTGCTTCAGGTCACGAGCCTCCGTCCGCGCCTCTTTCCATGTCCGACGCTCAAACCACCGCCAGTCTTCCGCAATGAACGAACGGCCCAGGCCCGGAGCCATGTTGCGGCCAATCATCGCCGCCTCAATCGGGATCGTGCCGCTGCCACAGAAAGGATCCACCAGCTGCCGATCCCGATTCCAGTAGCTCAGCTGAATCAAGCCCGCAGCCATCGTTTCACGAACTGGCGCAGGGCCGACGTATTCACGATAACCCCGCTTGTGCAGACCGTCACCCGTCGTATCAATCGTCAGAGTGGCCACGTCGCGTAACAAAGACACCTCGACCTGAAACACCGCCCCCGTTTCTTCAAATCGAAACCTCTGATGACGCTTTTTCAGGCTCTCCACGATCGCCTTCTTCACACACCCCTGTATCGCCGGCACCGAGTGCAGGCGGGACAACACACTGCGGCCCGCAACCGGAAATTTGGCGTCCACCGGAAGCAGGTCATACCACGGCAATGCGACAGTCTGGTCAAACAGGGCGTCAAAGTCCCCAGCGGCAAATTCGCCCACCCGAATCAGAATTCGGTCCGCCGAACGCAGCCAGAGATTGCAACGGGCTATGTCCAGCTCATCCCCCTGAAAGTGAATCCGGCCGTCCACCGTGCGCAGATCGGTGTACCCCAGACGCTCAAGTTCCCGCGCAACAACCGCCTCAAGCCCGAATGTTGTCGTGGCTATCAAGTCAAACCGTGGCATAAACCAGTGATTCCCCAGGTCCTGAGCAGTTGTCGAAGGCGAATCGCCCCGGATTCTGCTGACGCGTTTTCCTCATCCGTCTGAAGAATCGCTGCCGGCAAATCACTGTCTGTGCTCAGTTTTCAAAGATGTGTCATTCCGACTGTGTCATTTCGGCAGTCAGCGTGGTCGCTCTGCCTTTCCTGTAGTCTACCCCCAAATAGAACGCACACCCAGCCCCAGTGTCAAACCTTCCCGGAAGACTTCTCAGAAACGTGTTGAACTTCACCCACCTACACTCACAATCCCCAGCCAGTTTCATCTCCGTGTCGCTCAAAGCATCACTGCGATTTTCTCAGGTTTCCGAATTCAATAAATCAGAACACTCGCGGTACAATCCCGATTGACTCGGCACCACGCGATTTTCCTCCAATCGCCCACTCAGCACTCACCCGTTTTCACGACGGCACCTCAGACCACTCCGCAACACAAGGCCCCTCTTCAGGACCGCTCCCCTCATGGTCACAACCCACAGCCACGCTGTTGTCAATGGCACTGTCATCCTTCCTGATCGATTGATCGAGGATGGAATCGTCGTCTGGTCCGGTCAACACATCACCTATGTCGGCCGTCGAAAACGTCTGCCAGACAAAACACAGATCACGGATGCGCACGGTGGCCTGATTGCCCCCGGGTTCGTGGATCTGCATGTGCATGGCGGCGCAGGTTCAGATTTCATGGATGCCACCGTTCCCGATGTTCTCACCGCCTGTCGCGCTCATCTGCATCACGGTACCACCACGCTGTTTCCCACAACCACCACCGGCAGCCGCGACAACATTCAGCAGATGCTGGAGGCCTGCCGCGCCGCACGCGCTCAAATCCGTCGCAACCCCCGACTCGGTGCTGCCATTGCCGGCGTGCATCTGTATGGTCCCTACTTCGCCGAGGACAAGGCGGGCTGCCACGATAAAACGGCCTGCCGATCTCCCGCTCACGATGATTTCGCTACCTGGTTCACGTCCCGCCTCGTACGCATCGCGACCTGCGCTGCGGAACTCCCGGGCGCCGCCGATTTCTACCGCACAGCCGCTCGACGACGCTGCCTCATCACCTGCGGTCATTCCAATGCCAGCTGGTCTGAAATGCAGTCCGCCTTCGAAGCCGGAATGCGACACGTGGATCACTTCTGGTGCGCTATGAGCTCCGTGCCTTCGCTGCGCCAGCGTTTCGGTACCCCCATGCAGGGCAGCATGGCCGAATTCGTCCTGATGAACGCTGACATGAGCACCGAAGTGATTGCCGATGGCTGCCACCTCGCCCCCGAACTCCTGGAATTCGCCTTTCGCATGAAAGGCCCCCACCGCTTGTGCCTCGTGACAGACTGCAATCGCGCACTCGACCTGCCACCAGGCAACTACGTCTTCGGAAATCGGAATGCCGGGACGCCGTTTCACAGCGACGGAAATGTCGGCTGGGCAACCTCCGGTAGCCTCGCAAGCGCCGTCAAAGGCATGGATCACATGGTCCGCCACATGGCGCAAAACACGTCCGCCAATCTGCCCGACTGCTTTCGGATGGCCAGCCTCACACCCGCAGAACGCAGCGGCCTCAGCAAAATCACCGGTAGCCTGTCTCCGGGAAAACTGGCCGACCTCCTGATCCTCAATCACGAACTCTACGTGCAACAGGTCTTCGCCCGAGGTACCGAAGTGACCAGCATCTGATCAGGTTCACCAGGGGCACTCACCTTCGCAAACCGCAATCAGGTAGCCCCACGAACCTCACCACTCGACCCTCAGACTGGATACAAGCGACGAAACGTCCGAATCGTCTGCTCAGCCGCCGTTCGTGAATCCGGCAATGGAAAAACTTCGGCAGATAAATATCCCGAATACTGCAGGTCCCGCAGAACTTCCACCAGCGGCTCATACACCATGTGGCCGCGACCAGCTGCCTGACGAGTGCTGTCGACAAAGTGAATGTGCCCAAGAAACTCCCCGGCGTCTCGCAGGCCTGCCACCAGACTCGTCTCTTCTATGTTCATGTGAAACAGGTCGGCCAGCAGCTTCACCGATCGCGTCGCCAGCGGACGCAGCAGCTCAGCCCCCTGTGCCATCGTGTTGCACATGTTCGTCTCGTAGCGATTCAACGGTTCATACAGCAGGAACGTCCCCAGCTCTCCCGCCCGCTGCCCCAGTCGCTCCAGTGCCGACTGCAGATAGCCCGTCGCAACGTCCCTCGGAACCACGTCGTCCCAGCGCCCCTGCATCGAACCGATAATGGCCGGCGAGCCGAATTCAGCCCCCGCCTCCATGATCCCCTGAATAAACTCCGCCGCCGCCGCTCGGCGCGCTGCGTCCGCATCACACAACTGCAGCTTGCGTACGACCATGCCCGCACCCGTGCCCACCGCCGCCAGCTGCAACCCATAACGCTGCAGCAATTGTCGCAGTGGCAATCCCCGAATCATCTCGCCCGAAGCCGCAAAAAGTTCGATCGCGTCAAACCCGAGCTCCGCTGCCTGCTGACAACCCGCTTCCAGGTCCCCGTGAAATACAAAAGGCCCCTTCCGCGCTTCTTCCACCAGACTGATTGTCACCGCTGCTCGTATCATCTCACGCCACTTTCTTTCCGCATCCCGCGACCAGCAACATCCAGACCTGGGAATCGCTCGAGCTGCCGCGCTTCCAGGAAACACGCCTGCCACAAAATGCCGCCGACTTCTCAGGATCCCGGAGTTTCCTCCGATATCGGTCCGGAAACCATGTAACCCGACTGCAACGCTCCCAGAATTCCACCCGACAGTGGCACCAGCGACACCTCTTCACACAAAGGCGTCACTGAACCAGGCTGAGCCAACATGTCTGCAACCGTCATACTCCGAAACAACTGCTCCAACGTCCCCAGCGCCCGATCCAGATTGCTGTGCAACGGACACAGCTGACTGCCATGCGAACGCAACCCAAGCGGACAGGATGTGATCCGCTGAAATGGCTCCAGAGCGTTCACAACCTCCCACAACGTCATTGTCGCAGGATCACGCGTTAACTGGAAACCACCGTTCGGGCCCCGCTGAGCCGTCACAAGGCCCCCACGCACCAGCAACTGCATCAGCTTCGATAAATAAGGCGCCGGCACCCTGGTCGTCGCCGCAATCTCTCTCGCTGTCACTGAACGACCAGAATTCTGAGCAATCGTGACGATAGACCGCAGAGCATATTCAACCGTCTGAGAAATCATTGGCTCACTCGTCCCAATCTCTGAACCTCTACGAACGCACGATGCCCCGCCGTCCCTTGCCAACAGACAATCAGCCGGCCGCAAAACCACCAGTCCGCCCTGACCCCTACTGAATATCCTCCTGCCGGAACACCGTACTTAGATCATCAGCCTGCACCCGTCCTCTGAACACACCTTTTATGCGACTTTTCCCGCGAAACAGAGATTTTTCTTAACGAACAATCATTTCTGCCGAATTCCAGTACCCGAACTCATAGGACCAATCATTTGCTCCATTGAAAAAATCTATACTGATCGTTTGTCCAGATAGATCGGAGACGTCGATTTTGACCTCTTTCCATTCCACCCGACCAGCCTGATGCCGCACCACCGATTGATGCCGCTGCTGCCCGTTAATGTTGACTCCCAGCAGCCAGTCACCCTGTTCGTCCGAGGCCACCGCAATCACCAGCACCACCGACTTCCCATGTGGCACCTGCAGATTCGCACTCAGCTGACAACGCTCCCTCTGCGAGATCGGATGTGTCCTCAACGCCGGGCGCCCATGATAATTCTCCAGAATCTCAATTCCGCCTTCCCCCGATTTTTTCAGCACGAAGCCCGGCAGTAACTGTTCCACCAGCGCCGCGTATTCCTGAGGATTCTCTGTTTTGCCCGGCACAATCCGGGATCCCGGCAGGTACCGAGCTTCTGCATCTTCCGGTGGCCGATCCAGTGTCAGCCACGCAAACAAATCCCGTAACTCCTGCGGCTGCAACTGCTTCTCCAGCCCCTCCGGCATCAGTGACAAAGCACTCGTCACCTGCTCCTCAATCTCGTCCCGCGCAATGACCTCCTGCCTGTCCCCCTGAACCTTCAGAACCACACGCTGAGCACTGTCTTCAATCGGTAACCCCGTGATCACTCGGCCACTCGTCGTGACAACAGTCAACGCCTGATACGCAGAACCAATCACAAGGCTGGGATCAAAGACATTCGATAACAATTGCTCAAACGACGCACGGCCATTTCGAGTGATGTCGGGCCCGACCTCTGCGCCCTCACCATACATCCTGTGACACTGCGCACACACCCGTCGAAAGACCTCCCGTCCCGCATGCGCATCGCCCTGCGTCGTTCGCAACTCATTCCGCATCCGACTGATCAGTTCCTGTCGCGCCGGGTCGCGTTCCGTACGCACATTCCCCCAATGCTTCTGCACCAGACCTGTCAACTCGTCATTCCTCAACTGCAGCATCTTGCGCGCCTGGTTTGAGTTGATGATCGAAGCGGGCGAATCGCCTTCGCGAATCATCGTCATCAGTGCGATCGAGGACTCCAGACGATCCGTCAGAATCTCCACGGCCAGCGGCTGCAATTCTGCAGGCAACGTCTTCATGGTCTCAAGAATTGCCTCTCCGGCCTCCGGCGAGGACATCCTCGCAATGGCCTGAAGAGCTCCTCGTTTCGCGGCTACGGATGTCTGCGGTACCAGCAGACTCCGGCCCGCGTCCAGCGCGCCGGTGTAACCAGTCGTGATTAACGCCTGCAGCAGACGAATTCGCACCGTGTCCTCCTGCGAACTCCCGAACAACTGCACCGCCTGCGCCACAGCCGCCTCGATCCCCAGCGAAGCAGCCAGCTCG
>JALQWE010000001.1 GCA_023258825.1 Planctomycetaceae bacterium
GTTCCACACACCACAACGCCCCTTCCGCGTCCGCCATGATCACCCCCTGCTCTCCCCGGGTAATCACGCTGCGCAGACAGCCACGCTGTCTCAGACTCAACGCTGCTGCACAGGCTTCTTCGGTCGTCTGCACCGGCAGCCCCGTCAGCCGCTCCGCTTCTGTTTCGTTCGGCAAAAGCCAGTCTGCAGACAGAACAGCCGTGTCCACATCCTCTCGCGCAGGAGCTGGATCCACAATCACCCGAACACCATGCCGGCGAGCCAGCAACACGGCTGCAGCGACTGTCTCCTGAGGAATTTCGAACTGCAGCAACACCACGTCCGCTTCAGCAATCGCTGCCTCAGCCGCCCACACGTCTGCTGGCGTCAAAGCCGCATTCGCCCCGGGAATCACCACAATCGAATTCTGACCCCCGTCGTCCACCTGAATAACCGCCACCCCACTGCTTGTCCCCGCAGTTGTCCACACAAAACGCAGATCAATCCCCTCGCGGTGCAAACCGTCCCGCAGCAACTGCCCAAAGGCGTCGTCGCCCACACGCCCAACCATGGTCACTGCAGCCCCCAGACGCGCAGCAGCGACGGCTTGATTCGCTCCCTTGCCACCCGGAATCTCCTCCAGCGATCGTCCCGAAATCGTCTCACCGGGGCGAGCGATTGTGGAACAGCGAATGACCAGGTCCATATTGATGGATCCAATCACCACAATCCCAGGCCTCCGGGAGCCTCCCGCGCTCATCGACCCTGCCCCTGCGGCGGCTCACTCGACAACTGCACCAGTGCTTCCGTCACCCGCACCTGCTGCTCGGGAGTCACAGTCAAATACCGATGCAAGCCCGTTTCGCCCGGAACAAACGTCGTCAATCCCTTCTCATTCACCGTCACCGTCCCTTTCGGCGACAGACCGAAATATCCTCGGTCAGGAAACACGGCATACAGGACGCTTGTCAGGTCCCATGTCGGCCGATTGTGCGGCGGCGGCTCATACAGAACGTACGCTTCACTCAGCGGATGATGCGGAACATACTGGTAGTCCCGCTCAATACTCACGGCCGGATAGGGTATCGCCAACCCGATTTCAAAGCCGCTGTAAACAATCTCCCCCGGCCATTCCCGTGACAAGACCTGCGCTGAACTAATATCTTCCACCACGTTGTACTCCGGGTGCGGCTGGCCGTTGATCAGCGTAAACGCTCCTGCCATGACCGACAACAGTCGCACCTTCTTCTGCGCCAGCTCGCGGCCCGTCAATGGTGAAATGTCGTCAGCAGGCGACTTCAACAGGTTTGCCAGATTCGTGGAAAAACCCACCTGCACAATCACCACACTGCCATCCGCCTCGGCCGCCAACGCCTTTCGCAGGACCGCCACCGCATCCGCCGCATCCCGACCACTTTTCAAGTCGTGCGGATAACGTTCCCGTCCGCCATCCTGCTCACCAACCAGGCCCGTGAATCGGCTTTGCTGCGGGGTGATCCCGCTGCGACAGACCCCAATCGGAATCTCGCCCCGACCATAAAACGTGTTCACCGCGTCCACAAACGGAGCACACTGATCGTGGTCCTTGGTGATCGTAACGGCCACCAGCCGGCACTGACCACGAGTCTGCAGGGCGTGAATCACTCCCATCGCCAGCACGTCGTCACAGTCGTTGCCAATATCTGTGTCGAAAATCAACGGAATGCCCGTCGGCGTCTGGCCCATAACCCGACAGGAACTTACCAAACTCAGGACCAGACACAGCAATACTCGCAACCACATGACTCTTGTTCCGAAAAAATACAGGAGCGGCCAGCATCATGACCACGCTGTATTTTTAGCGACCGCTCCATCGGTTTGTACAGCGTTCACCGTCAGCAGGTCTCCACTCCATGACCCGCCACAGGACTTCACAGAACGGCCCAACCGCAATCAGCCAACTCGGGACTTTGTGTGAAACACCCACCGGCCGTCTTGCAATCCACACCGGAGGTCCCGGCAACCTCAGACGACAGCTTGAACTCGCCCGGTCCTACGAACCGCGCAACCGCTCTTTCCACGCAAGTACCTGCCCGGAAACCGATCGCTCACCCCCGGAACCAAAGCTCTGCAACGCCCGATTTGCGTTCACTGTCCCCAACACCTGCAACACATCCTCTGAAATCAGGCTGCACGCCTCACGCAGCTCTGCCATCGGTACGTCCGCAAGTCGACACCCTCGTGCTTCACAATGAGCCACCAGGCGTCCGACGGTTTCATGGCCCGTCCGCATCGGAACACCCTTCCGGATCAGGTATTCCATCAGAGCCGTTGCGTCCAGAAACCCATCTTCCAGCCGCGCCTCGATCTTCTCCCGACGCAACTCGGCACCCACGATAATTGCCGGTGCCAGCTCAAGACACGGACGCAAGGCATCCAGCGCACCGAACATTCCCAGCTTGTCTTCCTGCAGGTCGCGGTTGTAGGCCATCGGCAGACTCTTCAGCAGCACCAGCAGCTGAGGTACCGCGGCCACCACGCGCGCCGTGCGCCCGCGAATCAATTCCAGTACGTCCGGATTTCGCTTCTGCGGCATGATCGACGAACCCGTCGTGTAGGCATCAGGCAGCCGCAGAAAACTGAATTCCGTGGTGAACCACAAAATCCACTCTTCCGCCCACGTACTCAGGTGCGTCGAAATCAACGACAGACAAAACACAAACTCAACCAGGTAATCCCGGTCACTGCTCACGTCCAGACTGTTGGCCGCCACCGCATCAAACCCCAGCAGCCGCGCTGTCAGCTCTCGATCAATCGGCAGAGACGTCCCGGCTAACGCCGCAGCGCCCAGAGGACTGACATTCACCCGCTTCCGACAGTCCGCCAGCCGCTCCCGATCCCGCTGGAACTTCTCCACATAGGCCAGCCAGTAATGCGCCGCCAGTACCGGCTGAGCACGCTGAAGGTGAGTGTACCCGGGCATGATGACCCCCGCGTCCAACTCACAACGCTCCAGAAATGCTCGCTGCAGTTCCAGCAGCAGGCCATCCAGGTCATCAATCGCGTCCCGCGTGTACAGCTTCAGATCCGTCGACACCTGATCGTTCCGGCTGCGACCCGTGTGCAGCTTGCGACCCACATCACCGATTCGCGTGATCAACGCGTTTTCGATGTGCATGTGGATGTCTTCCAGATCCTGACGGAACTCGAAGCTACCCGCAGCGATCTCTTCGCCAATCTGATCCAGATGTGCACAGATCTGATCCCGCTCTTCCGCAGTGATCAGGCCGCAGTGAGCCAGCATTGTGGCATGAGCCATCGATCCACGGATGTCCACCGCGTACAGCCGCCGATCGAAACTAATCGACTCCGTAAAGGCCTCCACCCGCGGATCCGTGACCTGATGAAATCGACCACCCCATGCCTTTGCCACAACCAAGCCCCTGCATCTGAATGTTCACCGGACGCCAGAAAGGACGCCGCTGACTCGGCTTCGGCAACGCGTCCCCACCAACACCAGTCTACTCGGGGCGCTTGCCATGTTCCACAATCACGTTGGTCCGAATCCCGCCACGTGGTGTAAACGCTGCCTCAATTTTGATCCACCGTGGATTGGTCACCGCCACCAGATCGTCCAGAATCATATTGGTCACACGCTCGTAATAAGCCCCGTGATTCCGGTACTGCTGCAGATACATCTTCAGCGATTTCAACTCGTAACACACCTTGTCCGCGATGTAGGTGATGGTCAGAGTCCCGAAGTCGGGCTGGCCCGTCTTCGGACACATCGACGTGAACTCCGGCGCAATTGTTTCCACCACAAAATTGCGATGCGGGAATGGATTCTCAAAGGTTTCCAGAATATCGCGAGTTGGGTCTGCCATAGCGTCTACTCAAATTCCGTCAGATTCCGTAAGAAAACAGCCGTCACAGGCCGGAAATTACCGTCTGACCCCCATCATAGTCCGCTCCCCCGCGTCTCAAACAACGCGAACCTTCCGAACAGGGGAATTCTCACAGAATGTCCTGCACAGCTCGGCCAAAACGCCCACGCCGACTCCGCCTGAGCGACTCTTCAACCCGTCACTCCCAGCAAACGCTTGACCCGCGTCTCAATCTGAGTCAAAACCTCGTAGTCACTGGGGTGCGGTGATGCAAATGCCGGACGCAGCGGTATCGGCACATCATCCATCCGATACACCGTGCCTCCTGTGTTGATCCCGTAGGTCGCCACTGAAAATGCCACCGTGGCCGCACGAGTCGTCGGGGTCTCTTTCGTATCCAGCGCAATAAACGGGATCGCAGCCAGATGTTCCCTCGCCGGTTGCGAAAAATTGGCCATCGGGTCGCAGGCAATCGTCATCCCGCAGTCCGCTTCCCGATTCGCAAGAACGTCCGATGTTGTGTATTCCCCCGGATTGAATCGCGGATACCCGCGCGCATGGTTGACACCAAACGGATAACCCGTCCGCCAGGACACCACGTTGTCGGCCCCCGTCACATTGCCGTGTCCCCGGTTCGGCTTGGCCACAAAACGAGTGTGAGCGTTCATGTCACGCGTCAACGCAAGCAGCGCTTCCGTGTTGGCATGCTTGCCACGCGTCATCGTCAGCCCCATCCCAAAGAAAATCACCCCGAACTTCGATGCTTTCATGCGTTCCATCAGGTCCTGCCAAACGGCGAACTCTACTCCCGTGTCTCGCTTCACCTGCTCAGGATCCAGGTCCAGTCCCTTCGCAAGGGCACGCAGTGTCCACAGGGCCTCGAAGTCTTTCTTCGGCTTGATCTGAATGAAGATGTCCGCCGCCTTCGCACTCTTTGTCCGCCGCACGTCCACAACCACACACGTCCGGTCCTTGCGACCGTTAGGAACGAATAAACCCTTGGGCATCAGGCTGTATTTGGTGAAATGCCGAGGGTGACTTTCGGCTGGGTTCGATCCCCAGAACAGAATCATGTCCCCGCGATTTGCCACTTCCCCCAGCGAACACGTGACCTCGCCCACTCCCTGAAACGCCATGCCGCTCGGACCATGGCAGACACTCGTTGTGGTATCCACAGTCCCGCCGATCCAGTCGCAGATCCCCACCGCAACCCGCTGAGCCTCGCAGGGGGAATCACTCAGGCCGTAAATGATCGGGTACTTCCCCTCCGTCAGTATCTTCGCCGCTCGGTCGTAACCTTCTTCCAAAGTCGCAGGACGACCCTCAATCAGGCAACTGGAACGCTCTTCCACGCTGTGGTTCAGAAACCACGCTTTTCCCAGCACGCAGGCCCGCTTGGCTTCGACAATGTGGTTGTCTTTCACGCTCAGGTCAATGTCATCACAGACACAACCGCAGAAGGTGCAAACCGCATCCTCTATGATCTTCAGTTCCCCGGGAACACATGCTGTGGGTGCGTTCGCTTCAATGGATGCCGCTGTCATCGTTCTGCCTTTGTCCCGGATTCAGTCGCCCCGAACCCCAATACTGTGTTGCTTCGTCCCTGACCAGTCCCGCCCGACCAGTCCTGCCTGGCACCTGCACACCACCACCTCGTCAACCGACGTTGGCGCGTTCCACAAGTTCCATCGTTACTTCCATCCCTTTGCTGGTGGGCATCCCTGACCCATGAGTATCCCCGACCATCATCCGACTGGAAATATCTCCATAGGCAATGAACAGAATCCCCTCCGGCAACTCATCTTTTTTCCCTGCCGTAATGCACACTTCCACCGACTGCCCCTCTTCGCCAGTCAAGCGGACCCGGTCCCCCTCCAGCAGGCCCAGTCGCGCCATATCGCCCGGAGCCACCTGGAGGGCTCTGATTTCCTTCTGATACTTATCCTGAAACTTGCCCTCACTGATGCCACACCCCTGATCCGTGGTGCGGCCGGGGATCAGAATGAACGTGTCTGTCATTTTTCTGCCAAGTCCATACCCACAAAAATCAGGGTTCAAAAAACGGCAGTTTCTGCCGATCTGTCATCTCAGCCAAATACCACTATCCCGCTTTTCATCGTCAATTCCAATTCCGGGCACTGCCTGAATCAGCCACACTCAGATCGATCCCCCGAGATTCAGGGCGTGATCCATGTCCAGAGCCGGCAAATTACTGACAGGTCGCCCGACGACCACCGCAGGAACCCCCGCCACCGTGCAGTGAGCCGGAACGCTTTTCAGCACCACGCTCCCCGCACCAACCTTGGCTCCCTCACCGATTTCCACGTTGCCCAGAATCTTCGCTCCGGCACCGATCAAAACTCCCCGTCGCACTTTCGGATGCCGATCACCCGTTGCTTTTCCCGTGCCACCCAGAGTCACCTCGTGAAGCAACGAAACATCGTCCTCAATCACCGCGGTTTCCCCGATCACAATCGATGTGGCATGATCCATCAGAATTCCACGGCCAATCTTCGCCGCCGGATGGATATCCACCCCGAATTCCTCTGAAATTCGGTTCTGCAGGTAAACCGCCAGCAATTCTCGCCCCTGACACCACAACCAGTGCGAAAATCGGTAGGCCGTCAGAGCATGAACCCCCTTCAGAAACAACAACGGGATCAGACAACATTTCACCGCCGGGTCGCGTTCCTGGACCGCACGAATGTCCGCACAAATGGACTCAACAATCGAACTGTCCCGACGCATCGCTTCCTGCATAATTTCCCGCATCTGCATCGCAGACAATGTGCTGGCCGACAACTTGCCGGCCAGGTGATAACTGATCGCGTCTTCCAGACATTCGTGATTCAGAATCGTTGCGTGCAGAAAACTGGCCAGCATCGGCTCTGTGGCCGCCCGCTGCGACGCTCGCTCACGAATCGCCAGCCAGAGAGCCGTTGTGGATTCAGTTGCAGTTGTTGACATGGCAATACAGTGAAAAATGGAAAGTCTTACGGACATCCAGAGCAGGAACAACCCCGAAACACCCCGGTTGCACGGTAATCTGGTCGACGCACAACCGAAACGATATCATTCTATGGTCCATTCCGGATATCGTGACCGTCACACGACCCTCCTGTCGAGAAAATCCCGAAGGCCAGTCCATGAAAAACCGCATTCTTCGTTCTGCTGCTGCGTTTTGTGCCGGCGCCATCGCCATGGCTGCCGTCTTTACACTGCTGCCCGGGAAACTCGCCCAGGCCCCGGTTGCCAATGGAAATGACAAGTTTTCCATGATCACAGTTCCCCTGCAGGAAACCGGCGTCCCCGAAGGTGTGTTCGTACTCAATAACCTCACAGGACTGCTCGTCGGGGGTGCCATCAACGAGAGCACCTCAAAATTCAGCTACCGCTACGTCCACAATGTCGCTGCTGACTTCCAGACCGGCAACACGCCCGATCCCAAATATGCCATCGTGACCGGCCCCGCCAATCTTCGGGCATCCGGAGGTGTCCAGCCCGCATTCGGCATCATCTACGTGGCCGAGCTGTCCAGTGGACGCGTGATTGCCTACGGATTTCCGCGACCAACCAATCGCAACGTCGGGTCCACAAACCCCCTCGTAATCCTCGACTTCTTCCAGTTTGCTGAAGGTGTCGGTCAGTAAGACACCCACTCGGTCCTGCTGATTCTGCCGTCTATCCTCTTCATTCGGAGTGTTGCCGTGACCGCCCGGAAGCCCCTGTGTCTCTTCGCATGTGTCGTGTTTGCCTGTGTTTTCAATCAGGCAACCGCCGTCGCTCAGGCCAAAAAAACGCCGGAGCCCGGAAAAAAGAATGCAGTGGCGACCGGTGACGCCGCCAAAGCTCCCGCCAAACCAGGTGCGCCCGCCCAGGCCGCTAATAAAGATGGCACCATTGACGTGGTTCTGCCCACTCCGGATGGCTGGCAGATTCACTGCACCTGGTTCGAATCAGCTGCCGGTCGGGAATCGGCGTGCGCGATTCTTCTCACCGCCACCGATGGACTCGGCGAAAAAGACGCTCGCAACCGACGAGTCTGGCAACCGACCGCACTCGCCCTCCAGAAAGCCGGCTTTGCAGTCATCACAGTCGACCTCCGCAAACACGGCGACAGCATCCCGGTGTCACCCACCGGCGAACCGCTGGCGATGAAAATCTCAAATGCAGACTACCCGCTGATGGCCAGCTCAGACCTCGAAACGGTCAAAGCCTTCCTCATGGAGCAACACAAAGCCGAGATGCTCAACATCCGCAAGCTGAGTATCGTCGCCATGGGCTCCAGTGCTCTGGTCGCCACCGCCTTCACTATCGAAGACTGGGCAAAAACCCCCTACCCGGATGCACCTACCATCGACCAGAGAACCCCTCGCGGTCAGGATGTCCGGTCCCTGATCATGTACAGCCCCAACACCACCGTCCGAGGTCTCAACACGACGGCACTTCTGAAAACCCTCAAAGGGCTCCCCGTGCCCGTCTATGTCATTGCGGCCAAAGACAACAAAGACGATGCGCGGCACGCCGACAAAGTCTTCAAGGCCATCGAACTCAAAGGCGACCAGTTCAAAGACTCCCGCAAACTTCTGCTGACCCCCGGACAAACACACGCCGAAGCCTACCTCGAAGGCCAACTCGCCGCCGCCACACAGAAAGACATCATCGACTTTCTGACCCGCAACGTCAAAGACCTTGAAGCCCCCTGGACCGACCGCACAGACCGCCGCACCAAATAACCCCCGAAAGGTGCCACCCACCCAATCAGATCCCCCTGCCCGAAAGGTGCCACCCACCGGTGCTGAAGGTGCCACCCATCCAATCAGGCCCCCTGAGGACCCCAAACTGGGCAAACTGGGTGCCACCCACCGTGGCAATGCAGCCCGTTCGTATTCGCAAACACCGCTCATTAGGCTTTGTCGTCTGTTTGGAAGGTCGAATGGGCCCAGATTCGGACATACTGGCCTTTTTCTCCACGACACAGTAAGCGAAGCACCCATGGTGCCCCCCACTTTTATCGAGCAACGCAACCAAACGCTGCCGACACAAAGAGATGGACACAAAGAGGTGCCACCCATCCTGATTCAAAATCTGGGTGCCACCCACCGTGATGCAAATTCTGCGTTCGGAAACAAAACCAAAGCACTGTGCTATACCGATCGTGACGCGTCGCGCCGGAAACCGAACGTTGTGTCGGCCCCCAATTACCGACACGGAAGTCTCCTATTTTCTACCGTTGACCATTTCCACTGCGGATTAGTTATCAAGAGTCTCAGAAGGACCTACTTGATCTCACCGCCCCTTCGCTGTAAATCTCAGCAGTTCAGGGTCGACTCGATGTCAAACCACCGTCTTCTTCGATAGCAATTCAGTGCCCTGAAAAAGTTGGCCCTCGTTATCTCCCACACTCGGAGTCCACAGACCATGTCACACCTGAGTTCAGCCACTTCTTCCACGCGTCGCACATTTCTACAGGCGTCTGCTGCAATCGCTTTGGCAGCGACAGCGGCCCCGGAAATCGCAGCAGATCAGGATTCCGAGACTTTGATCCCCGCTGTTGATACCCATCAACATCTGTGGGATCTGTCAAAACTGCAGTTGCCGTGGTTGAAGGGGGCGCCCAAGGTGCTCAGCAGGACCTATGGACTAAAGGAGTATGCGGAAGCCACGCGGGGCCTCAACGTTGTCCAGGCTGTGTACATGGAGGTCGACGTACGACCAGAAGATCACGTACTCGAGGCACAGATGCTTGTTGACATCTGCCGATCGGGTAAAAGTCCGACTGTTGCTGCGGTGATTTCCGGCCGCCCCGGACTTCCCACGTTCGAACAGTACATCCGCAATCTGGCCAAATCCCCGGAAATTCGCGGAGTTCGGCAAGTCCTGCACTCAGAAACAGCCCCCAAAGGAATGTGCCTCGAAACTCAGTTTGTCCGATCAATTCAACTCCTCGGGAAACTCGGCCTTAGTTTTGACCTCTGTATGCGACCGCAGGAACTGTCAGACGGAATCGCACTCGCAAAAAAATGCCCGGAAACTCGATTTATCGTTGATCACTGCGGCAATGCCGACCCTGCATCGTTTCTGGCAAAGCCTCTCCCAAACATATCACCGAAGCACGATGTGCAGAAATGGCGTGACGATATCGCTGGCCTCGCAGACTGCAGCAACGTGATCTGCAAGATCTCCGGCGTGATCGCCAGTGCACCAAAGGAAGTCCCTTTCACCGACTCACTGGCTCCAATCATCAACCATTGTCTGGACTCGTTTGGCCCCGACCGTGTCATTTTTGGAGGAGATTGGCCAGTTTGCCTGCTGGGAGCCAGTTACCGGGAATGGATCACCACGCTTCGAACCCTGATCGCCAACAGACCTCTTACGGAGCAGAAAAAGCTGCTTCATGAAAACGCACGTCAATTCTACAGGCTTCCTGCGGAGTCCCGCACACCCTGAGTACCTCGACAGTCCGGGATTTCCCCGAAAAATGCGCTCTGCCCTCTGGATCGATCTGATGTGCCTGATCCAGCGGGCAGATGCTTTACGAGTAATCCGCCAGAGGGAACGCGCCTTTCAGCGATCAGCTTATCTGAGGAAACTTAACAGAATCAATGTGCTTGCCCCCACAACGCCGACCCGGATGTTGTCGTTGATGCGGGAATTGAGAGATTCGACTATCGCGCACAAAACTACGGCTGGTGAAGTCAGTAAGAGTGCACGCAAAAGCGACAACGGTGGCTCCTGAGCCTCTGGATTCTGTGTCTCTCCCCAGTAGATCCAAGTGGTCATAATCGATCCGCAAATCAGAAAGGCCAGAAATCCTGCCCAGGATTTGGATGAGTTCCACGGAAGCGTCGGCCCCCGCAGCATCTTTCCAAACGCAGTGGCTGACCCGTCTCCAAAGGCAAGAATCGCCAGAACACCAAGCCCAACCTCCAGCCGATCCGGAAACGCCAGAATCGTTAGCAGCACCGCCAACGCGTAACCAACTACCGCCGATAGTCCGGAATCCTGCTGATGTCTCTGGATTCGGCGAAACCTCAGGTAAACGTGCGCGGCAAGCACAAACACAACGAAAAGAATGATCGCTCGAAGCGTTTCAGACACGGGATCCGCATGGGATACCAGCTGAAGTGGAAACGCCAGCAACCCGGGAGCAATATGCCACAACCGACGACGTGACTCCTTCGAGGTCAGTGAATGAATCGCAACAAATGGCGACTGAGATGTCATATTCCGTGAAACCCTTCCGGGGGCCAAACTGCGGTAGATTCCCGGCGTTGAAAAACTCATTCTGAAGAATCTCACGATGCCCTCCAGTTGTACTCACCGACTGATGGCACACCAACAACTCCACACCCGTGTTATTATTCGACAATTCAACACATCCGCCACAACCCCAACACGAACCACCCGCTCGCCGTCCCCCGCCTTTGACAATATTCTTTCCTGGCCTGTGAGCCCTGCTGCAGAAACTGCCGAACTCTCCACCTTGGTTCCAGGTGCCACCCACTGGCTCGGCTGCAGGCAGTTTGTGCGTCACTCAGTATCCTTCCGGGGCGTTTTCAGTACATTCCCGCAGTGACCTATGCCTGAAAATCCGGGTGTGTTTTCGGTCAACAAACGCAAGCTGGGGCTACCAGAGTAACGCTTTTTCAACTTGCGAAAGGTGGCCCAGCATCTGACGAAGCAGGACAGTCCCGATATCACTGAAAACAGCCTCTGACGACCGAATCAGCGGCAGGGACTGGTTTCTCGCGGGTATTTAGCGCGAACGCGGTTCACTTGCACTCAAAAGAAGTGGCAACACGACCGCAGTGAGGTCTTCGCAATTCTCAGCGTGATGCGCGCACGAACCTCAGAAACTTCACAATTTCGTCCGGCAGCGCACTCTGAAAACTCAACTGTTCATCAGTTCGAGGATGCACAAATCCAAGCACCGAGGCATGCAGTGCGAGTCTCTTCACGTGCCACGGGACTGAAGCCCAGAGTTCCGGACGGTAACGGGAGTCTCCAAGTATCGCATGTCCAGCTTCGGACATATGCACTCGAATCTGGTTGCGTCGTCCGGTCTCTAACTGAACTCTCACGTGAGTAATTGCACTGGACCTCGCTGTCTCATTGAGACGACTGACAACCTCGAAATGAGTGATTGCCAGTTCCCCGGCCTCGGCATCGCGAGTTGAATAGCGGCTGAGGTTCTTGCCCGTCGCCAGAAAACTTCGAAAGGTTCCGCTGTCCCGCTCCATGCACCCGGAAACCAAAGCGTCGTAACGCCGCTCGGGCTTTCGACGAGAAAACTGATTCTGAAGGGCATCTGCAGCAGACTGTGACTTTCCAAACACCAGTAGACCTGAAACTCCACGATCCAGACGGTGAACCAGATAGGCACCCTGCGCCCTCGAATTCTTCCGAACGTGCTCCCCAATACGTGAGATCAGAGTATGGGGCTCACCAGCGTCCGTTGGCACGGTCAGAAGTTCAGCAGATTTGTCAACGACCAGAACATCCTTGTCTTCAAAGAGGATCGAGAACCCTCGGTGTTTTGCCTCACTGGGTCTCCGACGCGGGGAATAGCGACGATTGGCCTCAAAGCGAATCTGAACCGAATCACCCTCCGTCAGTGGTCGCCCAGGATTCATTTCCAGTGTGCCATTCAGAGTTACGCAGTCATGATCGAAGAGGCCCGTCACCCACGATCTCGATTCACCTGTCATTTTCTGCACACACCGGTCAATCCTGTGTCCAATCAGAAGGGTCTCCGGCTCGATGAGCAACTGCTTAACCACAAATGGCACGATTCATCCCCGTCTACAAATCCACTAAAGGCACACTGAGACTCACGACATCTCGAGGCTGCCTCGTGATGCCAGAGTTGAAAAAACCTGACGCTGACGCATGAACTGCACCCTTGCTCATCATCGCCGGTGATCAGATTTTCTTACCAGTTCCCGATGCCCCACGGCAACACCTCCACTGCGTCGCCCTCATCGTAGGCCCCGTGCTCGGGTTCCAGGCAAGCAAACCCGTTTGCCGTAACCATAGCAAGCAGATCAGCTGAATTGGTCCACGAGACGGGTTGGGCTTCCAGTGTACCATTTCCCCCGCTGAGAACCACGGGCTGATACACCGGACGGTCACCCCGAACCTGACAGCGTTGACTGAGAACCGCAGTACAAGGAACGGGATCTGCTAATCCCAGAAATCGCCCCAGGGCTGGTCTCACAAATAACTCAAAGCAAGCCAAACTGCTGACAGGGTTACCAGGAAGCCCAAATACGAGGCAGGTGTGCGAGTCGGACCGGAAAACGCCAAACCAAACAGGCTTACCCGGCTTCATCCACACGCCGTGAAACACGCGTTTGACTCCCGCCAACAGCAACTGCTCCGGAACCAAATCCCGAATTCCGACAGACACCCCGCCCGTCATCACAAGTACGTCCGCTTGCAATCCTTCCAGAATCTTCAGCCTCAGATGTTTCGGATCATCATCGCAAATGCCCAGCACTTGAGGAAGCGCCCCTGCCGTCAGTGATTGCGCGGTTAGCATTGGCTGGATAGAATTTCTGATCTGCCCCGGCCCGGGTGATGCTCCTGAAGGAACCAATTCACTGCCGGTAGAAACAATCGAAACAGTTGGGCGGCGCGAGACCAATACATCAACGATTCCCAATTCGGCCATCGCTCCAATTTGTGCCGGCCGCAGGTGAATTCCTCCTTTCAGAAGGACCTCTCCCCGCCTTGCAATAGCTCCGGCTGTAAGAATATTAAGACCGGAACTCATCTGACTCACCGGGACACCAACCCACTCCGGATCTGGGACATCGACCTGAACTCGCTCAACCGGAACAACACATGCACAATTCTGCGGAATCGGGGCGCCCGTCATGATCTGCATCGCCTCCTGAGAATTCAGGCGACGACTGGAAATGCGACCAGCCACAATCGAGTCCACAACCCTGAGACGGAGCAGTCCCGATGGCGGCACATAGCCACCTATTCCTGCGACATCGTCAGCGGAAATGGCAAATCCGTCCATGGTTGCCTTTGAAAATGCCGGGACATCTTCTGGTACGACGATCGACTCCAGAAGTACTCGCCCAAGCGATTCTACCAGCGGCACCCGCTCCGAACCCGGAATGGGAACGTGGTCAAGAACCGCCTTCAATGCGTTTGAAACTGTGTACATCTCGCAACACTTCTCGGAGATTCCGTCAAAAAGGTTCCAGTATCGTCCCCAATCATAGCAAACCCCCGATCGGTGCCATCCATTTTTTGACCAAGGCTCTTACGTCGCACCGCGGACCATCGCGCGGACCAATACCACCCACATCTCGTGACAGATCCCGTGACGTACGCGCCGGGTGGACGCGTGCCAGGTGCCACCCATCTGCTCAAGCCACAACGCGAGGACGTGCTACAAAACCTCAAGTCCTGTCGCTCACAATGTGAGTAAATTGGAAGATATCGCAGCTGCCCGACGTCATTTCAACCACCTATAGCGCAAGGGCTTATCTGTTCGCGCGATCGCCAGTGTCGATTCAGACTGACCAATTGCAGGCGGGTCAAATCTGGGCTGCGACACCGCAAGACGGAAAGCTGGCATGCCACGAACCACGACACAACCCACAAAGCCCACCCAGTCACTACAACCCCAACAATACCAACTCTCAACCCGAACAGAAAAAATCATCACCCCAGGAATTCCGATTCACCTTGAATAGGGCGGTATTCTATATACCCTAAAGGCTGAATATGCATACCACCAAAACCTACTGTCATTCAGGTCACTTTTAAAAACAGCGAGGCCCATGTGCCAAGAGCCAATCGTCGCGAGATCTGCAATCCGGATCAAATCCAGGTTTTTCACCTGGTCAATCGTTGTGTTCGCAGAACATTTCTATTCGGCACCGATGAGAAATCTGGAAAAGATTTCTCACATCGCAAGGCATGGATCCGACAACGCCTTGAGGAACTCGCTGGAATTTTTGCTGTTGAAATTCTGGGCTTCGCGGTGCAAAGCAATCACCTGCATGTCGTCGTGAGAACTCGACCTGATGTGCAGAAGGGGTGGAATGATACGGAAATTGCCCAAAGGTGGTTACGACTGTTTCCGCAACGTCGTAACGAAGACAAGTCATCATGTGAACCGAACGACGCTGAGCTAAGCATTATCCTCAGTTCGGCCTCGACTCTGCTCAAGTTACGTAACCGACTCATAAGTATTTCGTGGTTCATGCGATGCGTGGCGGAGCCGATTGCGCGGCGAGGAAATCTTGAAGATGATGTCACTGGAAGATTCTGGGAAGGTCGCTTTCGAGCTCAGAGCTTACTGGACGAAAGCGCCATTGCTGCATGCATGGCCTACGTGGACTTGAATCCAATCCGATCCGGACAGGCCCTGACACCGGAAACCAGTGAATTCACCAGTGTCCGCGAACGTATCCTGGATCGCCATGATGCAGTGAACCAGCCAACTCGAGACGATGTGACCGACGGCATAGAACACGGCCCGAGGGCTGGCTGGTTATCTCCGATCAGTCTTGAAGCGTCCTCGGAACCATCACGCAACAAAATCACGCATCGCCGAGCGAGCAACAAGGGATGTCTTCCCATGACGCTGGACCAGTATCTCGAACTGCTGGACTGGACAGGCAGACAACTGAAACAAAACTCTGGCTCCATACCACAGGAATTCCCCTCAATTCTCGAAAGACTGGACTACAAACCAGCACAATGGCTGCTTTACGTTCGACAGTTCAGGAAAGTCTTTCGAAGCGATGCGGGCACTCCGGCAAATCGCACAATATTTCGCCAACAACGTCGTTCCCGCCGCGCGATGCTCGCTGGAACCTGAAGGAAATGACTTCGACTGGATTCCATGCTCTCCTGACCATTGGCCAGCCTCAGGCAATACATCTCTGTCTATCTGTGTCTTGCATACAAAAGGATGGTTTCCACTGCCGGATTGTCAAAGAGTAGCAACCCCTCTGAATATCCAGCCAGGTCCCGCCGAAGCACCATCACCGGTCTTCCGAACAAAACTTGGCGATTTCGCCGGATGCTTTGCCAATGGACCTGGCCGTCAGGTTCGAGCCCCCTCGATAGAATCGATCAAAAGACGTACTTTTCGCATGCGGATTTCCCGCAGCCCGGTCAATGTTGACATTAACGCACGTGTATCGTGCTGCTGCATCACGTCCGAAAGGCAATTTCGCATGATCAATAATGCCACCCGCTCAACGCTGGTCGCTTTAGGAGTTGAAAGTGCCACCCACTGGAGTTGAAAGTGCCACCCACTTGCCAGCACCATCGCTCTCGTTGAAAAACAAAGCGTCCATGCTGAGTACCGGCTGAACTGCGGGGCAAGCTGGTCTTTCCTGATTCGGAATCCGGCCCCGTAAATCATCTCAACAAAGATGGGTGGCACTTTCAAGGGTGGGCGGCACGTTATGGGCGGCGGCGGCATCACGCCTGGAAGGCCATTTCGCATGATCAATAATGCCACAGCTCGACGCCGGTCACTTCAAGAGTTGAAGGTGCCACCCATTTGCCAGCACCATCGCTCCCGTTGAAAAACAAAACGTCCACGCTGAGTACCGGCTGAACTGCAGGGCAAGCTGGTCTTCCCTGATTCGGAATCTGGCCCCGTAAATCATCTCGACAAAGATGGGTGGCGCCGGATTTTCATTCCTGAATTCCTCAAAAGTGGGTGGCACTGTCGAGGGTGGGTGGCACGTAATGGGCACGGCACGCAATGGGCAGCACACTATGGGCAGATTCTCGATGGTAACGCAACTTTGCGGATTTGCTGAGTGGTGCTCGCCCATGCATAATACCGTACCGGCATCGATTCAGACTGTCGGCATTGGGCACCAGCATTTTTCAGGTTTCGGGAACTCATGAGTTTTGATGTCGAAATACGTGCTGTTGTGTTTGACCTCGATGGCACCATGCTCAACACAGAAGATATCTTTGAGCTGGCGGGACAGGAACTGATGGCGCGTCGAGGGCTGCAGATGACGGACCCCATTCGCCGTGCCATGCTGGGACGACGACCGCACGAGGCCTTTACCGCTCTTAAGTCACTGGCCCACCTGCCGGATGAGGTCGAGGACCTGATGGCCGAGACAAAGCAGATCTTTCGAATACTGGCCGAGAATTCACTCGCCCTGATGCCTGGCCTGCCCGAAATACTGTCGCTCACGGATGCACGTAAGTTGCCCCGAGCTGTCGCAACATCATCACCTCGGTCCTATCTGCAGTGGCTGCTTCAGAAACTACAACTTCAGCCACACTTTGTTTTCGCACTCACGGCCGAGGACGTCACGCACGGAAAGCCTCATCCTGAAATCTACGAGGTAGCGGCTCAACGTCTTGGTGTCCATCCATCCCAGATGCTGGTACTTGAAGACAGCGAAACCGGCACCAGAGCCGCAGCGGCGGCCGGAGCTTTCGTGGTCGCGGTTCCAAATCGACATACAGACTATGGGGATTTCAGTATGAGCCATCTTCGGATTGAAAGCCTTCTGGACGAGCGACTGCACACCCTGCTCCGCAGCTCCAGTGATGAATCCTGAAATCACCGACTTGCCGGCAACTCACCCTGCATATTCTTTCCAGACCAGACAAGGAAGCTCGTGAATCAGCCCATTTCCCCAGGAAGACAGTCGTCCCTCGGCTCACCTCGTCACGATGCCACACTTCTACCATGGCTTCGACTACTTCGACTTCCAACAGTCTTTACTGCATTATCCAATATTTTCTGCGGCTATTTCATCACGCGGCGTCCGGAGGTTGCTGAACTCCCGCAGCACTACGATCTTTTCTTTCTGCTCATGTCCAGCGCTGGACTGTATCTGGGTGGAATGGTGCTCAATGACGTTTTCGACGCGAGTCTCGACGCCGTAGAACGACCGGAACGCCCGATTCCGTCGGGTCAGATCACACTCCGTGCCGCCGCTGTTTCTGGTTCAGTGCTCATGATCTCAGGAATTCTCAGTGCGGCTTGTGCAGGTATCACCAGCCTGGTAATTGCGATCATGATCACAGTCGCAGTCATTGCCTACAACGCGAGGCTCAAGGCTACTGTTGCTGGCCCACTGGCAATGGCGACCTGCCGATTTCTGAATCTCCTGCTGGGAACAAGCAGCGGAGTTTCCCTTTCCAGCCTGGGCACAGGATCAGGCCTTGAAGCCGCATGTGGACTTGGTCTTTATATCCTCGGAGTTACCTGGTTCTCCCGAAGTGAAACAGGAACTGGTCACCGAATCGGCATGCTGACCGGAGTTGCGTTGTTGATATCAGGCCTGGGACTTGACGCCCTGGTGGTCTACCGTCACGGGGCTACCGCAGCTGCCACAAACGGAGGGTGCATGGCCATTCTGGTGCTGGGGCTGAACCTTGCTATGCGTGCTACAAGTGCCATCACACATGGTGGACCAGTTCGGATACAGAAAACTGTCGGACTGATGCTCCTCAGCCTGATCTTTCTCGATGCCATCATGGTTTTCTCACTGTCAGGTAACGCCAGACTCGCTGCGATCGTTATCTCCCTTGTGGCCCCCGCGATGTTGTTGCGCCGGGCAATTCCCATGAGTTGACTCTTGTGGGGCCCTGTCATTCTGAAGAAGTTCGTCAAAGCGTGTTCCAGCTTTTCACATCCTGATCGTTCAGATTTGAACTTCACCCGCCGCCTGCACTACAGTCCGTCATCGAGAAGTCAGAAGATTCGTTTGCAGTGTGCCCGTGAACGGCGAACTGGCAGTGACTCCTGATGGATTTGCCAACAGACCTCGACCAAAGTGCCCATTCACAATCTCAGGTCCAACCCATGTACGACCGCAAACGTCTGATGCAACTGATTCAGGATCGTGCCCTGAAATTTGGAGACTTCATACTCGCTTCCGGAAAGAAGTCCACGTACTACCTTGACGGAAAACAGGTAACCCTCAGTGCCGAAGGGTTGATGCAGATCTCCTTTGGACTCCTCGAACTCCTGAAACCTCTCGATTTCTCCGGATTTGGCGGAATGTCGATCGGAGCCGACCCGATTGTAGGTGGTGTACTGGTCGCCGCCGCCTCGCAGGGACGATCACTCCAGGGCTTTATGGTTCGAAAGGAAGCCAAGGGCCACGGAACGCAACGCTTCATCGAAGGGCCAATCAAGCCTGGTGACAAAGTGGTGATCGTGGACGACGTGGTCACAACCGGGGGCAGCGCCCTGCTGGCAATTGATCGTGTGCAGGAATTCGGCTGCGAAGTCGTGCATGCCGTAGGAATTGTTGACCGACTTCAGGGAGGCGAGGCTGCATTCAAAGCTCGCAACATCCCTTTCTCCTCGCTGCTGACAATCCGTGACTTCGGTATCACTCCACCAGCAGAGTAGCCAATTCCCTCCAAACCGCACGCTTGCCTCGAGGGTTGTTCCTGATACAGTCCCTTCAGATGGTCTGGTTTCAGATCATCCGTCTGATCAGGTGCTCGCGGACAGCCTCATCAACACAGGTTGTGGGTGCGAGTGAAAAGGGAAGACGGTGCCCGATCATGATCGGTATTCCGTCGCGGTCCCGCCGCTGTAATCGGGGACTGTCGTAGCAATCAGCCACTGTGTCTATGCCGTTTTGTACAAAGCCCGGCAGGCACGGGAAGGCGTTACGATGGGTCGATCCGAAAGCCAGAAGACCTGCCGGATCAGACAGCAGACGTTTTCCTCGCGGAAGGGAAGTTGTCGGCACAGAACCTAAGCGATTTCCGGGCTGCTGATGATGACCCCCCGTCAAAAAGCAGTGCTGCTGCGCGCCTCTTCTGCCGCAACATCTGAAATCGGCCACCTGTCGCCGGAAACTCCCAAACATCGCCAGATTCGGAGTTTTCCTTGATTCCTCGACCTCGTGCCCATCGCACACATCGCGCATTCACCCTGATCGAATTGCTTGTTGTTATTGCCATCATTGCAGTCCTCCTCGGACTATTGCTCCCCGCTGTTCAGCAGGCCCGCGAAGCCGCTCGAAAAACGCAATGTCGCAATAATCTTAAACAGCTCGCGCTGGCACTGCACAACTACGCTGAGGTGTATCACGAACATCTGCCTCCTTACGTGATTGAAAATCAGCAAAGGCTGACATTTCTCACCACCTATTCCGGAAACCCCGGAATGGCTCAGTATTGGTTTGGCACCGTCGACTACGTCGCCCCTACACCGGAAACTCAATTGAGCTTCTCCACCGGGCCACTCAGCCCATTTATGGAAACCAACTACGAATCCTTTCAATGTCCGAATTTCGGTACATCGCAAATGGATCGGGTTCGCTTTGGCAGGCCCGCTACCGGATTTGGCTACAATGGCTACTACCTGTCCAGACCAAGTGGCATTGAGTGGTTACCGCCGGACTGGAACGCCGGTCCCAGCCCCGAACCCGCAAGTCGGCAACTGCGTGATGTTCAACAAACCAGCCAGACAGTTCTTTTTGCGGACAGCGCGGCCGTCAACATCAAAACATTTTCGCCCCTTGAATTCAGCTTCGAGGAAAACTGGTTGCTGGATCCACCCAGTCGCAACTTTCCAACAATTCATTTCCGACACCTGAATTCAGCCAACGCAGCCTTTCTGGACGGACATGTGGAAAGTTTTTCATGGGCAACCTCAGTAGAAGTTCCCGGCGAAAACTACCTGTTTGAAGAACAGGTTCAGCTCATGGAAAAGAAACGACTCGGGTTCCTTTCACGGGGAAATCTCCAGAATCCAGCGTTACGCGATGAACTGTACGACCGTGAATAACAGCGTCACTCTGTTACTCTTTTCGCGCGAATGAACTTCATTCCGAAAATCAATCAACAGCGTAATTCTACCAAACCACAACCCCTCACACACCGCACATGCTTTTCCGTCAATGACGTCTGCGTCGTCAGAAGACAATGGTGCCGATAGAGATCCAATCAGACTCGGGCGTGAAAATCTCTGACGGACAGCAGACCCGTTGATTCCGGAAACCATCTGCTCCGCTCGCACGTATGAGTTGCTGATCACTGTGGCAACAATCAATCAGGCGACAACACACAAAAGGGCTCGCCAAATTCCCTCCGCAAAAACAACTCAACAGCCCGAATTCAGTTGATTTCCATCAACGGTCCATTCCAAAATCAAGGCTCTCGCTTTCTAACCATCAAGGTTCAGGACACCGTGATCTGCGAGCAGAGAGTTCTCTACGTCGATAAGTCGTTTACCTCATTCCGATGTCTTGCTCTGACCGTCTCTGTACCATGTCTTGCCTCAAGGCCAGAAAAAGTTTTCAGGCCTACCATCGGCTCAAGTCCTTGAAAAAGATCCCACACCCTGTCGACAGATTTTCAGCATTGGCCGGCTCAACCCAGGCCGCACATTCAAAAAACCATTACCTTTCGAAGACGATTACGACGGCACGACTCCTCTACCGGCAATCTGTTCCGTAGTTCATGGATACAAACTGATGGCTCTCCGCATTGAGCAGTCTGTCGTTCGGGGCGAAATCCGCAATTCCCGCAGAAACTCGATCTCCGGGTGGATCGAGATTCGTCGGCATGGAATCAGGGATGGCCAGCCGATGACAGAAACAGTCCTCGCAACCCTGTCCCTCGTTGGAAACCTTGACGGTCAACTTGACGGGCGCGATTTCCGATTTCGGGTCAGGGAAGGCGACTCCTCCCAGGTGCACTCCGTACCGGAAGAAGCCTTTCACCTGCAGCAGGTCGGTGTCATCGGCGATAGCGTCTTTCGCATACTGCGAGTTCCTCTGATCCCAATCGAAGAGTTCCTGCTGGCCAGACAACGAGGAGACGCTGCCCCGGAAGAACTGCGCATGTCCGTTTATCTCGAATGGTACAGCCAGAATGGTCGCGTCGTGATGGAACTCCTCGATCCGGAAATGGATTTCGATGACGGCGAAAGGCATCTCGCGGATTGCACGCCGGATAATCTTCCTGATACAGATCAGGTACTGCCACCGTCCATCACCACACTTTTGCGTCGCGAAGATGGAACAGTAGAAGTCTTTGACACTACACCAGACTCGGTCCTCGGCGACAACGACTCACAGAACGAGACTGACGATGCACACTCGGCTGATGATGAATACGGCCTCTTCGAATCCAACTTCGAGCAGTTGATTCGAGAATCTGCATTGAGCGATATCCAGGACTCTGAAAGTACCAGCCAGAGTCACTGGGATGAGCTGATCCCGGGCATCCCACCTGCAATTAAGGCTCTGTATGAGCAGTGGGATGAAGTTCTGCACGGGGAACACGATCAACCATTGACCTCATTATTCGAGGAACCGCTGCGACTTCCGATACCCGGCAATCTTACCACCGAAAAGCAGGCATGGGCGGCATTGTCCTCGTTGCTAGGCGCCATGGCGATGCGAGGTGTAGGCTTTGAAATGTGCCCACATCTCAGCGCTACTGAGGCTTACAGAATGCTTGTGACAGACCTGCTGCCCGAAGTGAAGGTGCACCCGAATCTGTTGAATTCAGGCTTCGTCTGCCACCTCAGCTCGTGGGAATCCTGTGAAGAATGTCAAAACGAAGCCGACAGTGGGCCTGATCAATGAAATCACCTTGAGGCGGACACAGCTGCGAACTCTTTCCAACGCATCCACAAAGCCCGCCCATGACCCGCCAGCACAACACCATCACTCTGAAAAAATCTCACATCAACGGAAAACCTGCGGCTCAGTCCTCGAAAAGCAGTTCGCGCCAAATCCTCTCACTACCCCCCATCTTCTCAGTGTCGGGAGGAACAACAGGCATCTGGAATTCCGGTGATTAGAGAACTAGTATGTCAGATTACAGGGTCAAAAAGGTTCCCGAAAACCAGTTGCTGAAAGTTCGCCAACATGCCCAAAGTCAGGTTTGTCAACGAAAAAGTGACTGTTGACGTCACCGAAGGTGAAGATCTTCGTACTGTGGCTCGAAAAAATGGCGTGCAACTCTACTCGGGCCCCCACAAAATCGTGAACTGCATGGGCATGGGGACTTGCTGCTCCTGTAACGTGATCATTTCGAAAGGGGCAGAAAATGTCTCGCGAAAGGGCCTGCTGGAGTCTCTCTGGAAGTGGCTCAATCCACTCCTTGGTCTCAAATTGCTCAGCAACCCCGGCAAAGAAGTTCGATTAGCCTGCCAGACACGCGTCAATGGTGACGTCGAAGTCGAGACACATCCGCCGATCAACTGGCACGGGGAAAACTACTGGAGTTAAATTCTGTCTTCGTTTGGTAGACGACCATTCGCCGGTACCCTCGAGCAGGGCCGGCGTTTTTTATTAAGCAGGGCCTTGATCAAACCGCCTGGCGGACGGGTGCACCTGAAAAGCGACTCGCCCCCACACCTATTTGCGAACGAATCGATAGCCAACACCCCGAACCGTCTCAATCAAGTCCGCCAGACGATCCATTTTCTTGCGCAAAGATCGCACATGAACGTCGATTGTCCGCTCCAACGAGTTCGCATCCTCGCCTCGAGACGTTTCCATGAGTTCGTTTCTTGAAAACGGTCGCCCGGGCTGAGCCATCAGTGTCCAGAGCATGCGAAACTCTGTCGGTGTCAGTTCAACTTGCTGCCCCTCAAAGGTCGCAACATGGTTGGCACGATCAATTTCTATCCCGTGGAGACTGAGCACCGTCTTCCCTGACTCTGCCGTCTCCACCCGTCGCAGCAACGCCTTGACTCGATGAATCAGGGGCTGGACTCGAAAGGGCTTCGTCACGTAGTCATCAGCGCCCATATTGAAACCGACGATTTCATCAGTTTCCGCACCACGTGCAGTCAGCATCATCACGGGGATCGTACGGGTCTTGGGTTCGCTTTTCAGAATTCGGCAGATCTGAAGCCCATCAATCCCCGGTAGCATCAGGTCCAGAATAACAAGATCCGGCAGCAGAGTCTGAGCTCGGGCAAGACCGCCCCGACCATCTCGCTCCCACTGAACATTAAATCCTTCTTTTCGCAGATTGTACGTCACGACATCTGCGATGGACTGTTCATCTTCAATGACCAGAATAGTTGCCTGCATGGAGCGGGATATGCCTGAGAATGTTAGCCGGAACCGCCCACAGGAAATCCCGCAGCGTTCAGGAAGTCATACCAGGGAGCGATTTCCTGCCATTCGAACGAAAGCCCGAATCAGCTCGAGGGGACTTCACCCCCGATTCGGCAACTATTCTGCACCTCCAACCCTTGGATTTCCGGATCGGCGAGGCAGTCCTGGATGCCGAACAATTGCTCCCTCTACCAGATAAACAACATCTTCAGCGATATTGGTTGCATGGTCCGCCACTCGCTCAACATGACGAATCACCGAAAACAGATGCAGCCCGGGCTCTATCAATTCCGGCCGCTGTTTCACCACACCAACAACGTCATTAATCAGATCACGATTCAGCTGGTCTACCCCCTCATCACGAAGGCACACCCGCCGGGCGAGATTCACGTTCTGCTGCACGAAAGCATCAATGCTGTCGTGCAGCATGCTTAACGCCTCGCGAGTCATCTCTCCCAACCGCCCCGGCATCGGGAAAGCACCATGCTGAGCTATCCCGGCGGATCTCTCGGCAATACTGACCGCCAGATCAGCGACACGCTCAAGCTCAGCACAAATCTTCATCACCACAGTCACCCGGCGCAGATCGTTCGCCACAGGGTGGTAAAGCGCCAGAATCTTTAAACACTCCTCCTCAATCCGAATATCCCACTCGTCCACCTCACGGTCGCGACTGGAAAGCTCAAGAGACAGATCGGTCCGTCCAGAACGCAAACCATCAACTGCGTCATGGATCAACTCCTCCACCGCCGAGCACATCGCCAGAATACTGCGATGCAGTTGTTCCATTTCCCGAACAAAGTGAATCGTCATTAACCGAATCCTGATCAGACAGATCCGGCGGTCGCCTGTTGCAACCATCGGAGTGTGATGCTGAATTGTTAAGTTTCTGTTAAGTATCCTGCGAAAATCAGCATGTGGACTGCCGATGTTCAGCACTCGCAATTCAGGCTACCGCTGCAGCTGTCTGCGATAACGGAGCCATGGCTGTGTCCGTAATCAACCGAATCTTCCGGTAATGTAATCTTCCGTTTGCTTTTCCGAGGGACTGGTGAAAATCTGCATCGTTGGGCCACATTCAACAAGATGCCCCTTGAAGAAAAATGCCGTTTGATGGCTGACTCGCGATGCCTGCTGCATATTGTGCGTAACAATCACAATCGTGTAGTTCGCACACAACTCACCGATCAGGTTCTCGATGCGGTCAGTGCTCGCAGGATCCAGTGCTGAGGCAGGCTCATCCATCAGTATGATGCGTGGATTGGTCGCCAACGTTCTGGCAATACAAAGCCGCTGCTGCTGTCCACCAGACAAGGCCATCGCCGACGTGTGTAACCGATCACGAACCTCCTCCCATAACGCCGCTTTCCGAAGGCAGGATTCCACGAGATCAGCCAGCACAGAACGATTTTTCTCTCCCGCAACTCGCGGACCATAGGCAACGTTATCAAAAATTGATTTTGGAAACGGCGTGGACTTCTGGAAGACCATGCCCACATGCTTCCGCAGCAGCACAACATCCACGGCTGGATCCATGATGTTCTGACCCTCGACAAGGCACTCACCTGTGCACTTTGTTCCCTCTACCAGGTCATTCATCCGATTCAGCGTCCGCAGAAACGTACTTTTCCCACAGCCGGAAGGACCAATCAGCGCCGTCACGGATCGCTCAGGCACCATCAGTGAAATGTCAAACAGGACCTGATGCTCTCCGTAGTAGAAGTTCATATTTCTTACATCAATCGCCGCTGCGTGCGATGACGTGTCAAGGTTGCGGTCCACACCGCGAACCGAAGGCGGCACTGAAAGTCCTGAATTACGTTCCGCCATGTCAGCACCACCCTCAACATCAAACCACTGGCCACTCAAACAGGCGGCCTCACGATCTTTCACTACCAGTTCCTGCCTGCCGGAAACAGCCATTCTCTCAGAATGACGGACGTCTCCGGGATTCAGTCAAAACTACCATTTCAATCCACGTGCTGTCTTCGCCCGAATAATCATGGCTGTCGCATTGATCAGCAACAGCACAACCAGCAACACAACAATGCCGGATGCAGCAACCGCAGTGAAGCGATCCTGAGGATCCGGCTGCTTGGACCAGTCGTAAATCTCAACAGGCATCGCAGTGAACTGATCAAATGGCACTGACAGAACCCTGGTCGGATTCGTAATCAACTGCAATGGCGACTCAATCCCACCCGGACACATTGACGCGACCGTAAGCACACCAATCATCATCAAAGGTGCCGCTTCACCCATGGCGCGCGAGATTGAAAGAATTACACCCGTCGAAATCCCCGGCAGTGCGGCAGGGATCACCTGACGCCAGATTGTCTGCCATCGTGTCGCCCCAAGAGCCAGTGAGGCTATCCGGATGGAAGACGGTACGGCACGCAATGCTTCCTGCGACGCAATAATCACTGTGGGCAGAACCACCAGACTCATCGTCATTGCCCCAACCAGCACATTTCCATCAAAAATCTCCAGTTGCAGCAATCGCACGCGAAACAACCCCATCACATTGATCGCGTGTCGCCCGTCAAAAAGTTCCTGCAGGAATAAGGTCATCGGACGAAAGGCCGTTAGCCCCAGAATCCCGTAAACAATGGACGGCACACCTGCCAGATTTGAAAGATTCACCTTGATGACTCGCACGATCACGTTATCCCGAGCCAACTCTTCAAGGTACACAGCAGAGCCCACCCCGATCGGAATGGAAAAACAGGCTGTTAACAGTACCAGCCAGAACGTTCCCCACACGCCGGCGAGAATTCCACATCGAGCCGGATTCATCGAGTAATGATTCACCAGAAACCCCGGAGACAATCGCCCCAGACTGTTCCAGACAATTGACGTCAACAGCACTGCCAGCACCGCGAGTGCGCCGTAAGTCATCAGCCGGCAAACCCACTTGAATATCAATGACAGGAGCAACCGACGACGAATCGTGGAGTCCCCCCCCGATGAAAAACTGATCTCCGGTGATGCGATCTGACTTCCGGCCGCCACACTCACTGATACACCTCACGAAATCGCCGCATGATCCAACCGGACAGCAGGTTGATCGCCAGGGTAATGACAAACAGCGTAATGCCTACCGCATACATACTCATTCGACTGATCGAATCTGCCGCACTGTCTCCTGTGCTCGCGTGAACCATGAACCCAGTCATCGTCTGCGAACCACGCAGTGGATTGAGTGTCAAAAGCGGATTGCCGCCGGCCGCTATCGCGACAGCCATCGTCTCTCCTACAGCCCTCGAAAATGCCAGCAGAAAGGAGGCCAGGATCCCCGACAATGCCGCAGGGACAACAACGCGAGCCGACACGTCAAACCGAGTGCTGCCCAGTGCAAACGCCGCCTCTCGCAGACTCCGCGGTACCGACCGAATCACATCCTCACTGAGCGACGCAATCAGAGGCGTCACCATAATCCCCACAACGATCCCGGCACTCAAGCTATTAAAGACAGCCACATCCATCCCAAGCCATTGCAACAGCGGCTTCAGAATCCATGGCGTGATAAACTTCAATGCAAAAAAACCAAAGACCACTGAAGGAATACCCGCGAGAATCTCCAGAACAGGCTTTAACCACTCACGCTCCCTCGGGTGCGCGTACTCACTCATGTAGATCGCTGCACCCAAACCGGCAGGAATACTCACCGCCGATGCAATGAAGGCCACCAGAAAGGTACCCGACAGCAGTGGCCAGATTCCGAACTGCCCGCCCTCGCCATCGCGGGGCTTCCACTGAGTCGACGTCAGAAACTCCGCCAGTGACACCCGCTCAAAAAACGCCACTTTTGAGCCCGGAGCATATACAGCATTACTGAGCAGCACAAAGATGATCGCCGCGGTCGTCAGCACCGATAAAGCGGCACACACAAACAACGCCCACTGAATGAACGTTTCGTGCCGACGATGAATACGACGAGTCGCCCAGGAAGGCATAAACTCAGTTACTCGACAGTTTGAGGGAAATCACGAATCAAACCTGACAGTACGTCGAAAGTATCCCCGAGATACGACTGCCCTGAAAACCTCAGACTCACGAGGGGCGTCAGACGACCTTTCAACAGACTCCTGATTCCACATTCTGACAAACAGACACTCCCTGTCCAACCAGCAGGGAACTCAAAAAAACACTTTCCCGAGTTCCCCGCAGTTACATCGCTGCTGACCGGCACCAATCCAACCACTTTCCGGTGAATCCCAACGCACCACCTGCAGCTCCTCCCGGAGCCACATCATCACTCACTTCGCGGACGTCGCCGCATCCAGTGCTTCCACGGATGCTTTCAAGTCCGCTTCTGCGAGGGGCACGTAACCCACTTTGCTTACCTGTGCCTGCCCTTCACTCAGAAAGAACCTCGCAAAATCCTGAACCTCCGGGCGAGCCAGCGACTTCCTGTTCACGTAAATAAACAATGGACGCGACAACGGCTTGTAGGCTCCCGTCTGCACACTCTCGGTCGAGGGCAATACGCCATCAGCGGCACTTTCCGTCGACGACACCCTTAATGCCTTGACCTTGTCCTGGTTTGAAAAGTAGTAGGCACAACCAAAAAATCCCATGCCCCCCTTTTCACCGGAAACTCCAGTAATCGTCACGTTGTCGTCCGCACTGGCACTGTAGTTGTCCGTGATCAGATCCTCTTTCCCGTTGATCACCTCCGTGAAGTAGTCAAACGTACCCGACTCTTCCCCAGGGCCAAACAGAGCGATCGGCACGTCCGGCCATGACGGATCCACGTCTTTCCATGACTTCACCGCACTTCCTGGCTCCCAGATCTTTTTCAACTGCGCCACGGTGATCGAGTCAACCCAGTCATTCTCCCGATTCACACACACCGTCAAGCCATCCAACGCAATTTTCAACTCCAGTAACTCAATCCCGTTTTTTTCACAATCTGATCGCTCTGACTCCTTCACCGGACGCGATGCATTGGCAATATCAATCCGCCCGGCAATCATCTCCTTGAAACCAGTCCCAGTCCCAGTCACTTTCAAGGCAACTTTTGTATCCGTAAAACGCGACTCAAACTCCTCCTGCACGGCAGCGGCAACCTTGGCCACAGTGCTGGACCCGTCAACCTGAATCCGCTTCGAACTCTCTGCAGCGGCAGGTGCCTCACCAGCAGACGAGCCCGGCGCATCCACAGACTCTACTGTGCACCCCGCAACCATCAACACCATCGCCAGATACACGCCCAGTTTCACACACTCTCTCATGGTTCTTTCCAGTGAATCAATTCCGCCAGTATTCTGACACCCGCCGCCAGTAACCGGCCGCAGACAACAACGCCAAAACACCTCTCTCGTTCAGTTCAACACCGAATTGTTAAGAATCGGTTAAGAAAAACAATCGAATCCACAACCACGCTATCACACTCTCCTGTCGTTCCCCCAAGGCTAAACACCGACTTCCCGATCCCCAACTAAGGTTCGGCCAACTGAGGAGAAATTCCCCGGCGGCGAAAAATTCTCCACCAAATCGGCCACCCAATCACCGCCTTTTCTTCGAATTCCGTCAATCAGACTCCGGTACGGAATTTGCCAATCTGCCTACCTCGATGTCATTTTTCCGGAAACATTTCCAAAACTCTGAGCTACCGATTGTCTGCCATGAACGTTCTCAGGGGCGATGGATTACACAGGGCATTCGCATGAAAAACGATCTGCGTCGCCGATCAAGCGGATTCACGCTCATCGAATTACTTGTCGTGATTGCGATCATTGCAATTCTCGTCGCTCTTTTGCTGCCTGCCGTTCAACAGGCCCGAGAAGCCGCTCGCCGAACTCAATGCCGAAATCACTTGAAGCAAATTGCCCTCGCCGTGGCAAACTACGAGTCCGCTTTCGGTCTGCTGCCACCCAGCATGGCAGTAAATCCCAATCTGACCACAAATGCCTCATGGTCTATTCACGGTCGCATTCTTCCGTATCTGGAACAAGTGTCGCTGTATCAACAAATTGATCTCTCGAAATCGTGGGGTAACTTTCCGGTTATCAGCAATTTTCGAGTTCCCGTTTACGCATGTCCGTCCGACCCGAAATCTGATCGCCCACGCGATACAGGGACCAATGGAATTTTTCTGCTCCCCACCTGCTACGGCTTCAATTTCGGAACATGGCTGGTCTACAACCCCGTTACGGGCGCTGGCGGCGATGGCATCACTTTTCCGAACTCCCGTATTCGTTTTGCTGACCTGACCGACGGAACCAGCAATACCCTGCTGGCTTCAGAGGTACACGCATGGACCGCCTACACCAGAAATGGCGGACCACCGTCCACTGCCGTCCCGAATACCATTGCCGACGTGGCCCTCTACGCAGCCTCCGGATTACGAGATCGGATCCTGCCAGCAACAAAAGATGGAACGGGACACACGGAATGGGCCAATGGCCATTCCCACCACAGCGGCTTTACGACCACACTCACGCCCAACTCAAACGTCGTCTTTGTCGATAACGGTGTCACTTACCAGAACACGGACTACGCGTCACGCCAGGAAGGCAGTTCCCTGACGTCTGTCAGCTATTCCGCACTGAACTCTCGCAGTTATCACACGGGAAGTGTTCACTCTGCTCTGTGCGACGGCTCTGTTCGAGTCGTCAGTTCCAGTATCGATCTCAGAGTCTGGAGAGCACTTGGAAGCCGCGATGGCGGGGAAGTAGCAACTGGTTTCTGATTTCAGAGGAATCTTCCGGTCAGCTACCCCTCCTGATCACCCGGAGGAATCTGTGCACTCCTGCTGAATTTCAGCAAACCAACTCTGCAGCCAGAGCCGGGGAATTCCAATAGAACAGACCTCAACTGTCCCTGTAAACCTGTCAGCGCCCGAAAACTCAAACCCCCGCTTTCTGGCGACAAAAGTCACAGTTCTGTCAGCTCGAACGCAGACTCCACGGACTGCTCCTGTGTCGCAATCCATACCTGACGGCAGATCCACGGCCAGCACTGCCGCTCCGGACTGATTGATCTGCTGAATCGCCTCGACGTATGGACTGACAACTTCTCCCCGAATCCCCGTGCCCAGCAAGGCGTCTACGATCAGATCACGTTTTGACAAGCCACGTAGAGCATCTCTGAGTTCTGCTGCATCTGGCTTCCGTACAACCATGCCCGATCGAATCAGAATGTCGAAGTTTGTCTGCGCATCGCTGCTGAGTACTCGATTTCCCGACACCAGAAACACCTCAGCAGAGATGCCCTCCGCAGCCAGCAGACGTGCTACAGCAAGGCCGTCACCCCCATTGTTTCCGTGTCCGGCCATGATCAGAATTCGCTGCCATGAACCACTCTGAGCGATCGCGCGACAAACCCCGCGAGCCGCATTCTCCATCAACAACAGGCCGGGGATCCCCAGCAGGCGAATTGCATCCTGATCCAGTCTCCGAACCTGATCGCGCGTCAGGAATTCCATGTCGCCAACTCCGGGTTTTCACCATTCACCGAAGAGCTCTGCACGCAGTCTCCCGCGATCAGCCAGCAACACCGGATGCTGAGCGCAGTCGAGATGCGGCCGAACGCAGCAATTCCGCTGTCGTATTCAGGTCAATACAACCGTCGGTGATACTAACTCCATATTTCAACGCCCCTGGATCATCCCCCAGCGTCTGTGCTCCCTCATGGAGATTGCTCTCCAGCATCAACCCCACGATCTCATCATTGCCCGCAGCACGCTGCTCGATCACATCCGACCAGACTTCCGGTTGCCGTCGATAGTCCTTGCTGGAATTTGCATGGCTGCAATCCACCACCAGCCTCGGAGGTAGCTTTGCTGACCTCAGCATTCGACTGGCCTCAGCCACTGCTTCCGCATGGTAGTTCGGACCAGATCGCCCTCCTCGCAGAATCAGGTGCCCATACTCATTACCACGTGTAGTCATGACACACGTCTTGCCATCATGATTAATCCCAAGGAAATGATGCGACGCACTGGCCGCTTTCATTGCATTGATGGCCACTTCCAGACTGCCCTCCGTGCTGTTCTTGAACCCCACTGGCATCGACAGACCACTCGCCATCTGTCGATGCGTCGGAGATTCCGTCGTTCGAGCACCAATCGATGCCAGCGTAATCAGGTCAGCGATGTACTGCGGCGTAATCGGTTCAAGCATCTCGGTAGCCGCCGGCAACCCGACACAGTTGATGTCACAAAGAATCCGCCTCGCTCTGCGAAGCCCCTCCGCGATGTCAAAGGTATCATTCAGATGCGGATCGTTGATCATGCCTTTCCAGCCCACCGTCGTCCGGGGTTTTTCAAAGTACACACGCATGACCACCAGAATGGAATCACCGACCTCGTCAGCCACGACCTTCAGCCCGCGAGCATACTCCAGCGCCATTTCGGTGTCGTGAATTGAGCAGGGGCCAACGATGGCAATCACCCGCTTGTCTTTGCCCTTCAGAACATCGCACACCGCGCTACGCGAACGCCAGACATGGTTGGCAACTTCGGCCGTCAGCGGGTACTCCCGTTTCAGTTCAGCCGGAGAAATCAATGGCAGCGTACCACAAATGTTGACGTCCTGCAGGGAGGGCTCAGCTGTATTCGTTTCGGAGGGTTTCATCAGTCGTATCCGGCCACACCCATTCCGGTGGACCATCCGGGAAATACCATCGGGGCAACTTCGGGCCAGGCCGCAGTTGTTATCTCTGCCTGATCGGCGGACACAGGATGCAACAGAGTCACCCAGGAGCCCTCACGCTCGGCAACATGTCATCTTCGGGCCGGTTCATCTGCGACCGCAGATCCGGACGCCTAACCTGAATCAGCCCGAAGAACCCCAAGTATCCGGCAATGGATGACCTTTCGCAAGAACAGGCCTGAAAATGTGACGGAGTTGAGCGGATTCGAGCCCCGGCCCGGAAATTTCATGAGTGTTTTCGCAGATTCGACGGGTTCTTCAGACGAGAAGGGCACAATCACACACGGGATTCCCCCCGAAAGAAACGGCACACATTCCTCCGGTCGGTGATGAAATCTTCAGATCGCCTTTCACCGATGCTCGATGGATTAGCGGTCCAGATCTTTCGCAACCACGACAATGTGCTGCCCCTTGGGGACCGGCGCGGCCCACGCCTGCGCCAGCACAACCCCATCAAGGGCTGCCACACAGGCATAAGGTGGAAGATCAAACTGATCAAAGTCGTGCAGATAGCCTACCGTCTGACCTTTCTTCACAGCTGTGCCACATTCCACCAATGGCTCATAATGCCCGGCAAAGGGTGCTGGAATGAAGCAGCCACGATCCACCATCTCCAGTCTCTTCTGAGTTCCCGCTTTGTGGTGGGCTATGGGCTCAATCGTTCCAGACATCAGTCCATTGTTGATCAGGGCCGCAAGGACTCCCTGTCGACCGTAACGAACACCCTCCGGATTCACCGCTCGCCCCCAACCCAACTCTGTGCCAACAGTGATCTTCCCCAATCGCTCCGCCTCAGAGGGAAGAAGCCCGGGCGTCTGATTCTGATAAATCATCAGAGCCGGCGTCCCGAACCATCGTGCCGTCTCCTCAATTTTTGCAGCCTGCAGCGGATCATCAACCGGATGATAATTCGCACATATCGCAAATCGTGCCACATCGCCACCAGAGTGCAGATCCAGCACGATGTGCACGCGTGGCCAGATGTACGTTCTCACAAAGTCTGCAATTCGATGAGTGATTCCAGACAGAGCGGGGTGGCGGCCGGCACCGTCTACAAATGCCCGATTCAGGTTCACCCCATCATCCATACGACTCTCCCGAGTTCCACTCAGAAAGGCTGACGGATTCAGAACGGGGATCAGAATTATTCGGCCACGCACGTCCTCGAAACGAATCTCACGAACCAGGTGCTTTAATGCCACAGGGCCTTCATATTCATTGCCATGGTTCGATCCAAACGCAACCAGTCCCTGCCCCTCACTGGCCTCCGGCCCCACAAACACAGTCAGCGGAAACAAGTGGTCCCCCCAAATGCTGTCGTGCTCCAGTGCCACCCAGTAATCACGTCGCCCTGGTGAATCCAGATCCAGTCGCTCCGGTCGCACGATCTCTCTGAGCATTTTCTCGTCCCCTGTTCCTCATATCGTCAGTACAACTTAAAAACAGCCTGCAACCACCAGGACACCCTCAACCACTCACCCCATGGTGGCAACTCGGGAATTGTGACGGGAACCCCGAAACCTGAAAAGCCTGAATCAGACAACGGCACCTGGCATCCACTCAAACCAAGCTCACTAGGTGCCATGCACCTCATTAGCCCCATGCGAGAAAAAACTGGTCAAGATGACCAGTTTCAATCTCAACCCACTTGAGTCGAATGTGTCGACATACCCTGGCCCACAAACGTGTGCCGTGCTGTGGTTCTTTTACGGCCGACTGTGCAGGCGCGATGCCTGGGAATCTCTGATTCCGACTCTCAAGGCAGTGAAAGGCGCAGCAGAGACGGTTTTTCCACTCAGAATCTGAATTCTATCTGCGTCACTTCCGTACCAATACCGCCGAGCAGTCCGCGTTATTCAGCGGGGGCCGGAATCTTTCAGCGCTGCGACGGGGTACTTCGGCAGTTTCGTCTCAGGCTGCTGACATTTGCAAGGGCCTCCGGACGTCCTGCTTCCGTGCGGAATCGCCGGCGGAAGTTGCGCACGAGATCC
>JALQWE010000201.1 GCA_023258825.1 Planctomycetaceae bacterium
CTCAATTCGAGTCTCAGATATGTCTGCCATTACTCGATTGCTGGCAGGTCTTCGCCAAACTCCACCAAAGGAGATTGCAGGACGTGCGGTGGAATCAATCGATGACTTAGCTTCACCTAAAGATGGTTTGCCCCCAACAGATGGTTTACGGATTTGGCTTGCCGGCGGAATCCGCATCATTGTTCGCCCATCTGGCACCGAGGCCAAGATGAAGTGCTACATCGAAGTGATTACTAAGACTTCAGGCGATTCGGAAGCGCTATTAAATGAACTGCGCGAACCTTTGAAGAAATTCTTGGCAGGTTAAGCGCCGAAGCGCTCAACAAATTCATCGAGCATTGCAGCTGTTCCGCTAGCGCCACTGCGCTTTACACCAGCATCCATAAACGAAAGCAACATATCGAGTGACTTCACACCGCCCGCACTCTTTACTTCCACCTTGGAAGAGACAGAGGCGCGCATCAGTTGTACATCTTCAAGGATTGCACCTGTTGGAGCAAAACCTGTTGATGTCTTCACATAATCAGCGCCTGCTGCCTCGCAGAGCTGGCAGGCCTTAACAATCTCCTCTTTGGTCAGGTAGGCATTCTCAAGGATTACCTTTACCTGGTTGCCGTTTGCCGCAGCGACGACGGCCGCGATCTCTTCGCGAACTTCGTCATACATCCCTGACTTCATCCAACCGATATTGATAACGACATCGATTTCAGTGGCTCCATCAGCAACTACCTGCTTGGTTTCAAAGACTTTTGTGGCAGTTGCAGAGTTGCCGTGCGGAAACCCGACAACGGTTCCAACATGTACATCGCTGCCGCGCAAAATATCGGCGCAAAAAGCAACATCGGCTGGCTTACAGCAGACAGATGCAACGTCGTACTTCATGGCAACTTCGCAGCCCGCCTTCACTTCATCACGTGACATATCTGGACGCAAGAGCGCGTGATCAATTGTCTTTGCGACTTGGCGAAGGGTGTACTTAGGATGTGCCATTACTTACTCCTCTGAAATCTTTGCGTACGCTGGTTTAACAACACTTTCAATGATTGCAAGTCGCTCTTCAAATGGGAAAAGATTGAACTGGCGGACGGAGGGGTGCTGTTATTTGCGCCGGAGTTTCTGAGTGCCGATCGGGCAGATCACTACTTCAGCCGCCTGATGTCCGAATGTCACTGGGAACAAAAGCCCGGGATCTTTGGTTATCTGCAGCCCCGGCTGATTGCGTCCTATGGTGATCCTGGAGTGACCTATAAGTATTCGGGTGTCGTCAATGTGGCTCGACCATGGACGGAGACTCTGCTGGAAATCAAGGAGCAGGTCGAAGCAATTGCGGGTGACTACAACTATTGTCTGTTGAACCGTTATCGAAGCGGATCGGACAGTATGGGGTGGCATGCGGATGATGAACCGGAGATGGGGCCGGTGATCGGTTCACTATCACTGGGGGCAACTCGTAAATTTCGCATCCGACACAATCAGACGCGCGAAACCAGAACATTTCCCGTCGGTCACGGGACGCTGATCATCATGGCGGGGACGATGCAGAATCACTGGCAGCACGAAGTTCCGAAGACCAAACGACTGGTCGGAGAACGCATCAACCTGACGTTCCGCGCGATTCGCCGTGACTGATGGACGCCCACTGTTCAGAGCAGACGGACTTTGCTCGCTGGAGTGACTGCGGCGAAAGGGGTGATCGTCCGGTGGCTGTCGTCCACTGATCCTGAATGCCTGTCTGTGCGCACAGAAAACTTCGACGGCATTCGTTAGACTGCGTGGAAGTGGGGGCCTTCCGTGGGCCAGCGATTTCCAGGCTTGCGTTCTTTTCTGATTCAGAGACAGGCGATTTCCGATGCTGCAGAGACTGTTTTTGGTGTTGTGCACTCTTGCCGGATGTCCGGTTGCCAGTGCCGATGACTGGCCTCAGTGGGGTGGTCCGCAGCGTGACTGCACCTGGCGTGAGACGGGTCTTGTGGACCAGTTTTCCACCACAGGACTGCTGCCGCGTGTCTGGTCAGTGCCCGTCGGCGAAGGCTACTCGGGGCCGGCGGTTGCCGCCGGACGAGTGTATCTGACGGATCGAATTGTTGATGAAGGAGTTGAGCGGATCCTTTGTGTGGATGCAGAGACCGGGCGAGAGCTCTGGAAGCACGTGCACCCCGTCCGCTACACAGTCAGTTATCCAGCCGGACCGCGCACCACGCCGGTGATTCACGATGGATTGTGTTACACGATCGGGGCGGAAGGACACATGTTCTGCTTTGATGCTGTGGATGGCACAGTACGCTGGGCGAAGGAGTTTCCGAAAGACTTCGGGACACCACTGCCGACCTGGGGAATGGCAGCGTCGCCGCTGGTGGACGGCGATCAGCTGATTACGCTGGTGGGGGGGAAGGACAATGGACTGGTGATCAGCTTTGATCGTCGGACGGGTGCCGAGCTCTGGAGATCACTCTCTGATGCTCAGGTCGGTTATTGTCCGCCGGTGATCTACGAATTTGGCGGGCGTCGCCAGTTGATCATCTGGCATCCGGAAGCCGTCTCGTCGCTGGATCCGAAAACAGGTGCCGTGATCTGGCAGCATCCGTGGTCTATCAAATACGGTCTGACGGTGCCAATGCCGCGTCAGTTGGGAGATCAGCTGTTTCTGACGGCCTTTTATGATGGTCCGCTGATGCTGAAGGTTGGGGCAGAATCCGCGGAAGTGGTCTGGAAGGGCAAGAGCAGCAGCGAGATTGAAACGGATGGCCTGCATTCGATCATGCCGACTCCGATTGTCCAGGCGGATTACATTTTCGGGGTGTGCAGCTACGGGCAGTTGAGATGCCTGAAGACACAGGATGGCGCGCGAGTGTGGGAGACGTTGCAGGCCACCGGAAGCGGCCGCTGGTGGAACGCCTTCCTGATCCCTCATGAAGATCGCGTCTTCCTGCACAATGAGCAGGGCGACCTGATCATTGCCCGGCTGACAGGGACGGGGTACGAAGAAGTCAGCCGCGCCAAACTGGTGGAACCGACTCGCCCGGTACAGCGACGCCAGACGATCTGGTCTCACCCCGCCTTCGCGATGAAAAGCGTCTTTGCGAGAAACGATCGGGAGTTGGTCCGGGTCGATCTGTCGAAGTGAGCGGTCGTTTTCGTCGGTCAAATTAGTCGGCAGAGGGCAACCGCGGTCGCTGATTCCGCTCGACGGGATTACGTGGACTGCGACAGTGGTTGCCCTGTTTCCGGGCCCGCAATTTGGGGTTGGTGGCGGGGCGATTGACGACGTAGTCGCGTTGGCCGAGCAGTGGTCGCTTGCTGATGCTGGACTTGATCCGGCCCGGCGCCGCGAGGGTGTCCTGAGCGGCGGGATTTGTTCTAAGTGCTTTGTGGGATTTTGTTTAAGGGGTAGTCTGACAGATGGATGGCCCCGAGTACCAGGGGTGGTGCCATAGATGGATGGCCCCGGGGGCGCCCCGGGTGCGTGATGAGCGGCTTGACAGTTGTTCGGCGGGCACGAGACTGGAGTGTTTGGAGCTGGTGTGCCGGGGTCGGGCTGGAGGCGTGATGGGCTCGTTTTCTTTTCAGGCCGGGTTGACAGTTCCGACAGAGTTCGGGGATTTGAGAACCGTTTGTGGGGGGGGATCTTGATCATGCGACGTTCAACGCTGTTGGTGGTGAGTCTGGTGATTGCGGGGTCGGTAGGTGTTCTGGCGGCCGATGAGTCGGTGAAAAAGCCGGCAGCGGGCAAATCCGGGGCGGCGGCTGTGTCGCTTCCTGCCGGCGTCCGGATGGAACGTGATCTGGCGTATGTTCCGGAGGGCGATGAGGCTCAGCGGCTGGATCTGTACCTGCCCGAGTCGGCGCCCGAGCGTCCTTTGCCGTTGATTGTGCACATCCATGGTGGTGGGTGGATTGGGGGCAGTAAGTTTCCCTGTCCGCTGCTGCATCTGGTGGGGCGTGGATACGCCGTGGCCAGCATCGAGTACCGCTTCAGTCAGAAAGCAAAATTTCCGGCACAGATTCAGGATTGTCAGGCCGCGTTACGCTGGTTACGGGCTCACAGTGCTCAGTATCACCTGAATCCGGAGAAGGTGGGCGTGGTGGGTGGTTCGGCAGGTGGCCATCTGTCAGCCCTGGTAGGTATGGCCGGCGGCAAGCAGGCGTTTCCGAAAATCGGTGGCCATGAGGACGTCTCAGATCGGGTGACGTGCGTCTGCAACATTTACGGGCCGGCCAACTTTGCCACGGTGATGCAGCAGGCGGAGGACGATGCCAACATTCGAAATGTATTTCCATTCAACATGCCGGGAGATCCTTATTCCGGTTTGATTGGCGTGTCCCTGAATTCCGATCGGGACAAAACGAATGCGGTCAGTCCCGTGCACTATGCGTCTCCGGACAATCCGCCGATGCTGATTCTGCATGGGACTCACGATGCGCTGGTCCCGTATGCTCAGAGTGTGGAACTGGCGAATGTGCTGAAAGCTCAGGGAGTTCAGGTGTGGCTGCAGACGCTGCCAGGATCAGGGCATGGGGGGGCAGCCTTCGGCAAACCCGGTATCACAAAGCTGATGCAGAATTTCTTTGACCATCATCTGCAGGATGCGAAAGTGGAAATTGCTTTGGTGCCGGAAAATGAGGTTGCCGTCGCACCCCCTGCGGATGCGAAGAAGTAAAGGTGCTGGCGGAAAGTTTCATGGTCGTGCCGTGACAGTCAGGATCCTTCGACCACCCGGTGCCGCGTAGTTAGTGTCGAGGGCCAGCTCTGATCCTCCGGTCCACAAATGTGTGCGGTGGCAAACGGGAATTCACAGGCGATAGAACAGGACGAGCAAATGCTGATTCCGTGCCGGGTAGTGCTGTTGACGATCGTGTCCTGGTGGATGTGCCTTGTACCAGGGTCTGGGGCAGGTGTCGCGGAGTGGAAGGCCGGCGTGGCCAAAGCCAGAATCACACCGGACGAACCTGTCTGGATGGCGGGCTATGCGTCACGAAGCGGACCTTCCGAGGGAGCGTTGGTGGATCTTTACGCACGGGCGCTGGTGCTGAACGATGCCCGAGACCGGCGACTGGCCATCGTGACTCTGGATCTGATTGAAATCCCGGACTCGCTGCGCGATCTGCTGCTGGGTATCGCCATGAAAAATCATGGATTGCGACCGGAGCAGGTGCTGCTGAATGTGTCTCATACTCACGGTGGTCCGATGGTATCGGCAAAAACAGTTGCCGACTGGGGCATTGATCCTGTGTGGGGCGATCGGGCGGATAACTATGTCCGGACGCTGGTCAGTCGGGTGGATCAACTGCTGGGCGAGGCGATCGCAGGCCAGCGGTCGGCAACAGTGGGTTACAGTCATGCACGATGTGGATTTGCGATGAACCGACGCCTGCCCACTGGGGGTGGTTTTCGGCTGGGACCAAATCCCGATGGACCGGTGGATCATGATGTTCCGGTGTTGCGTATCGACGGAGCAAACGGGACTCTGATGGGACTGGTGTTGGGGTATGCGTGCCACAACACGGCCCTCGGCGACACTCGTCAATTGCATGGCGACTACGCCGGGTTTGCTCAGAGAAAGCTGGAAGGGGATCATCCCGAGGCGGTGGCGTTGTTCCTGATGGGGTGTGGCGGCGATCAGGATCCGGCACCGCGACGCAATCTGCAGGACGCGGAGCAGAACGGTCTGGCACTGGCGTCAGCCGTGGAGGCCGGGATGTCGGCAGCTCCCCTGAATCTGGAGCCCGTCTTATCGAGCAGTCAGGAACAATGTGCACTGGCTTTTTCGGCATTGCCGGACCGAGGTGAGCTGCAGGCGAGGGCTCAGTCAGGTGATGGTTTTGTTTCCCGACATGCCCGCTGGATTCTGCAGCAGTGGCCAAATCCCGGAGACCAGCCAGCAGATTATCTGCTGCCGGTTCAGGTGGTCATGCTTGGTCAGCGGTTAACGCTCGTGGCGTTGGGCGGAGAACCAGTGGTGGATTATTCGCTGCGACTGAAACGCGAACTGGCTCGGGAAGGATCTCCGGTGTGGATTGCGGGCTACTCAAATCGCGTCAACGCCTATGTCCCCAGTCGTCGTGTGCTGCAGGAGGGCGGTTATGAGGGGACTGAGGCCGTGATTTATCAGTCACTGCCCTGTCCGTTTGCCGGTGACGTGGAAGAGCGAATTGTAGAGTCCGTCCGGCGTCAGGTCTCGGCCGCGTGGGGAACCGTTCTCAGTCCATCGCAGTGAATGATGGTCACTGGTCGAGGGCAGGATGGCGAAACGAAAGCAGGATGGCAAATCAGGGTGGCTTTTGCTTGATTTCCGGGATGTATTTGTTGTCTGAATTCGTGAGGCAAAATCGAGTGTGATCGTTTCGGCGGAGCGAAACGCGGCACTTCGAGGGATGACAGCGTTTCGCCATCCCAGGCCGAGGGTCTTCTGTGAAGGCCGGTGGGATCAGGATCGATTGATCAGGAAGGTCGCCACCTGTCCCAGGAAAGTTCGCAGAACCTGCGGAACGGGTTCAGCAAACTGACATTCCTCGATGGCCTGATTCATCAGCAGCATCCAGCGATCGCGAGCCTGCTGATTGATGCTGAACGGGGCGTGTCGCATGCGCAATTGCGGGTGGCCGCGACGCTGCAGGTATGCCTGGGGACCACCGAAGCGAAACAGCAGAAACAGACGCAGACGTTCCTCGGCCCCCGACAGATCCTCCGGCGGATACATAGGACCAAGCAGATCATCACCGGGAATCTGTCGATAGAACGCGGCAACCAGACGTGTGATTCCG
>JALQWE010000202.1:0-239 GCA_023258825.1 Planctomycetaceae bacterium
GGCGGAGCGGGCCATGGCTATCCGCGATGGCCACTTCCCACCGAAGGCCAAGCGCGTCATTTACATGTTTATGGCGGGAGGTCCAAGCCAGCTTGAGCTGTTCTCACCCAAGCCCACTCTGAACGAGTTTCACGGCCGAACGCCCCCGGCAGAGATGACAGAGGGGCGTCGATTTGCGTTTCTACCTGCTGACGCGAAACTCCTTGGCACCAACAGGCGATGTGGTCGTTGGGGCAATT
>JALQWE010000202.1:249-6759 GCA_023258825.1 Planctomycetaceae bacterium
CTGCGTGCGGTCGCAACCAACGTCTTTAATCATGGGCCCGCCAAACTGTTCATGAATACTGGGTTTCAGGCCCCTGGCCGTCCCAGTCTCGGGGCATGGGTCACGTACGGGCTGGGAAGTGAATCAGAAAGTCTGCCCGGGTTTGTGGTTCTGCAGTCAGGACCTCGAGGCCCAAGAGCAGGCAACACTCTGTGGTCCAGCGGATTTCTCCCCACATCATTTCAGGGAGTACCATTCCGAAGTAAGGGCAATCCGATTCTGAATCTTGCTAATCCTCCGGGGATTTCGCGCGATTCTCAGCATGATTTCACGGCTACCGTCGGCAAGCTGAATTCACTCAGGTACGACGAAATTCGGGATCCGGAAATTCAAACCCGGATTGAGGCTTACGAGACAGCATTTGCCATGCAGATCGCCGCCCCCGAACTGACGCAGATCGAGAACGAAACGCAATCCACTCTTGATCTGTACGGCGCTGTTCCCGGGAAATCGTCATTCGCAAATAACTGCCTGCTGGCTCGTCGGATGGTCGAACGTGGTGTTCGATTTGTCCAGTTGTATCACACGGACTGGGATCACCACGGTGGAAAAGGTGCTGATCTTGATACCGCGCTGGATTCCGTCTGTCGCGAAGTCGACCAGGCCTCCGCGGCCCTTATCCTGGACCTCAAGCAGCGTGGCATGCTGGACGACACGCTGGTGATCTGGGGTGGCGAATTTGGTCGGACTCCGATGGGAGAACCGCGGGAAACAACCGGCCGCGACCATCATGTTGACGCCTTTACCATGTGGATGGCGGGCGGCGGGTTGCGAGCCGGGCATATTCACGGCGCAACTGACGACCTCGGCTTCGGACCCGTTGAGGGCCGTGTTCATGTCCACGACCTGCATGCGACCATCCTGCATCTGCTGGGACTTGACCACAAGCAGACAACGTTTCGCTTTCAGGGTCGAGATTTTCGCCTGACCGATGTTCACGGCGAAATTGTCAGCGAGATTCTCAGTTGAGCATCACGGTCCGCAGGATTTTCAAGCTGGCATCCGTTGCATGTCTGCTGAAATCCATGAACTGCTCGCTCGTGACGTACCCTGCCCCCCGCTCACGCCACCCCCAAATATCTCCCATTCGGCGATTCTCTTTTTCGACTACAGTTTCTGATGACACATCAATCCTCCGTCAGTGATCCACGCTCTGAGTTTGCGTTGGCGATCGTTCGACAACTGCGAAGTGCGGGATTTCAGGCGCTCTGGGCTGGAGGGTGCGTGCGGGATCAGGCCCTCGGAATCGTTCCGAAGGATTATGATGTTGCCACAGACGCCACACCGGCTCAGGTAATCCAGTTGTTTGGTGAGCGGCGCACGGTTCCCATCGGCGCCAGTTTTGGCGTCGTTCTGGTGACGGGCACCAGTCGCCGACAGGGACAAGTCGAGGTAGCAACCTTTCGAAGTGATGGAGCCTATGTCGATGGACGTCATCCCCAGTCCGTGCGGTATTGTTCAGCTCGGGAAGACGCGCTCCGACGCGACTTCACCATCAATGGAATGTTTTTTGATCCCATCGCAGGGACAGTGATCGACTACGTGGAAGGTCTGGAAGATCTGAAACGAAAGACCTTGAGAGCAATCGGAGATCCTCTGGCTCGCTTCTCAGAAGATAAGCTGCGAATGCTGCGCGCGGTGAGATTTGCGACCACGTTTCAGTTTCACATGGACGAATCGACCGCTGACGCCATACGTCTGCTCAGTCACCAGATCACTCAGGTCAGCACCGAAAGAATTCTGCAGGAACTGAAGCGTATGCTGGCACATCCTGCCCGACATCTTGCATTCACCATGCTGCACAACACCGGACTCTTGCCGGAAATTCTTCCGGAACTTTACTCCGGCCCGCACTCCATTATTTCCGAAATCCCTGTTCTTCAGTCTGCATTGCACAAGCTCGAATCCGTACGTTTCGAACCCGCACTTGCAATCCTCCTGCAGCACCTCACCCATCACGACTCCTCCAGCACAGCCACAGCAGTCCAACCGGTGCGAGATCTCTGCCGGCGTCTGAAGATGGCCAATGAGGAAACAGATGCAGTCTGCTGGATCCTTGACTCGCTGAATCAGATGGACCATCTCGCCAGCAAACCTCTGCATTTTCTGAAGCCACTGCTGGCTCATCGAAATGCTGCTGAACTGCTGGCGGCCTCCTCTGCACTCGCCGCAGCCCGAGGACAACCTGCAGACGATGCAGAGTTTGCATGGCACTATCTCAGCCGACATTCCCAGTCCGAACTATCGCCCGAGCCGCTGATCAACGGCAGTGACGTGATGGCACTCGGAATCCCGCAAGGTCCTCAGATTCGAAACCTGCTCACGATCGTACGTAATGCTCAACTGGATGAGCAAATTCAGAATCGTGACGCTGCACTTGCCCTGCTTCGTTCACTGGCGACACCATGAAGTCACAGTTCAGCACCACGTTCACTCATAGAGAACACAAAGAGTATCAGGCGATCTCCAGAGCTTGTCGCAGAATTGGTTCCATCGCATCAGCATGGCGCTGAAACCCCAGATCTGATGGGTGAGACCCATCTGTTGTGTCATCCCGATCCGCCCCCAGCAGGCTCTCTCCGTCCAGCCAGTAGAGCTTTCCAACTCCGGAATCCTGCAAGTGTCGGAACTGTGCCTGGAGCGCGGCACGACTGGTCTGATTCCGTGACTTCTGCCCATCCAGCAGCCACGATCCGGAATAACTGCGGTCCTCTACCAGAATCACAGGTGTCTCCGGGTGGACCGCTCTGATCTGCCGCACGAGGGGCTGAGTATTGGCAGTCACTTCCTCAGCGTTCATGTTCGGCAGACAGTCAATTACAAATGCCGCCGCATCAATCTCGGTCAGAAACTGCCCTACAGCAGTCTCCATGCGTCCGTTACCACTGAATCCAAGATTGATCACGGGACGGTTCAGTCGCCGCCCCAGAATGGCGGGATGAGGCATTCCGGGTCTGGAAGCACAGGCCCCGTGCGTAATCGACGTCCCGTAAAAGACGACTGGCTTTTCAGTTCGCGGCTGGACCGCTTCGAACTTCGATCCCATCGGCACACCCAACTTCAGAAACTCGGTGCCGTTGTAAAGCGGAAGATAGACCGCGTAATTTCGCAGGCCCGGCCGAATTCCGGAAACAATCGACTGACGAACAGCCTGTGTTTTCGGCGCAACCACAGCAACCCATTTCCAGCGTCCATCATCATCCTGTGCATACAGATCAAGACCACTCACACCCGTTGCCGGCATATGCGGCATCGCGAGATTCGCGGAGGTCACGGCATAGTCCACGTGGATCTCGGTGGCATCAGTCCGGAAGCGAACCTGCATCCCGGCAGAGTGCCGACTGAGGTTCCAGACTGCATCCCGAACAACTCCTTTTGCCCGCGCTGGCAGTCTGTCATAAAAGGCCTCAGTTTCTGTAAACCCACGCCCCTCCACTCCCCAGTCACGAACATCAGCCCAATGCAGTCTGGTTTCATCTGCCGAGATCCGCGTCGACATCACAGCAGCCGCTGTCCCGCATGTCATCCTCAGAAAATCTCTTCGACGAAACACCATGATGGCTTCTCCTTCCAGGAACCCCATAACTGATACGACTGAAATGCAGCCAGCCTTTGAACACCTGAATCAGCAACTCAGAGAGTGTAAACGGGAAAGCCTGACGGCGCAAACTGAAACTCCTGTCAGGTTCATAAATCTGAAAAACACACATTCCCGAATCCTGACTTTCTGGCACAATTCCGGCACGCCGCATCGAGTCTGATGCCACGGCCGCCGGAATCATCCAGTCACCATCCACCTCACGCCCCCATCAACATCTGCAGAAAGCTCCCCGCATGGATCTCGGAATCACCGGACACACGGCCATTGTCACGGGCGGTGCCAGCGGCATCGGTGCTGCCACGGCGGCTCTGCTTCGCCATGAAGGGGCACGCCCCGTTCTCTGGGATCTGCATGCTCCCCAACCGGACTCAACCGTGGCTGATCTGCCTTTTGAGCGGGTTGACGTCGCAGACTTCAACAACGTTCAGGCGGCATGGGACAAGACGGAATCAGCATTCGGCCCCGTAAAAATCCTCGTGCACTGCGCAGCGATTGGCTCCGGATACTTCGGTTTTCCTTACACCAACGTTCCAGTTTCCGCATGGCAGCAAGTCCTGCAGGTCAATATCCTCGGCATGACTCATCTGGCACACATTGCAGGGCCCGCCATGAGCCGTCGACAGGCAGGATCCATGGTCTTCCTGTCCAGCGTCGCCGGACAAATCGGATCTCCGACAGATCCACCTTACAGTGCCAGCAAAGCTGCCACGATCAATTTTGCGCAGTGCATGGCAAAAGACCTCGCACCCTCGAACGTCCGAGTGAATTCAGTTTGTCCGGGAATGGTACAGACACCACTGAACCGTTCGGTCTGGAAATCATGGAACGCACAACAACCAGAGGATCAGAAGCTTTCGTGGGAAGACTGGGCCGAAGAAAAGATCCGCAGAGTCATTCCGCTGGGGCGCTGGCAAAAGGCAGAGGACGTGGCTGCCATGATTGTATTTCTGAGCAGCTGCCGCGCATCTGAAATTACCGGACAGACAATCAACGTGGACGGAGGGTGTGTGATGCACTGGTGACGGCCACGGCTCACAGACACTCCGGCAGAATCTGCCACCACGGATGGACTGCTCCTGAAGAAGTGAACGAGTGCTCTACTGACAATTCCAACTCAGAGTTACACTTTCAATTCCAATTGTCGAACTCAGCGCAGGCACGCACCTATTCACAGGAACTCGCCATGACTACTCGAATTCTCAGCATTTCCGGGCTCAGAGGCGTGATCGGAGATGGACTGGATCCGATTTACGTCACGAAGTTCGCCGCCGCCCTCGGAACCATGTTCTGTGGCGGGCGCGTCGTCGTCGCTCGGGATGGCCGCTTCACCGGCCCGATGCTGCACCACGCCGTGATCTCGGGACTGATCGCCACAGGTTGCGAAGTCCTTGATGCCGGTATCTGCACGACTCCCGGCTGCGGCGTCCTCGTAAAGCATCACCAGGCTGCCGGGGGCCTGCAGATTACCGCCAGTCATAACCCCATAGAATGGAACGGACTGAAGCCATTCGCACCGGATGGTTCCGTTTTTAATCGAGAGCTCGGGCAGCAATTGATTCGAATCCTCGAACAGGACGACATCGCCTGGAAAGACTGGTCGGCACTCGGCAAAGTCACCCCGCTGGAAGATCCGGCAGCCGTGCACATCCGCAAGGTGCTCGATCTCGTCGATGTGGATGCCATTCGAAAGAAAAAATTCCGAGTCGTGCTGGATTGCAATCATGGTTCCGGGGCTGTCGGAGGCCCACAATTACTGCAGGCACTCGGCTGCGACGTGGTCGTACTTGGAGGAACCCCGGATGGCCGCTTTGAACACATTCCGGAGCCTATCGAAAAGAACCTCGGGGAACTTTGCCGGCAGGTGGTCAACCACAAAGCACACGCCGGATTTGCTCAGGATCCTGATGCAGATCGCCTGGCAATCGTCGACAATACCGGCCGATTCATCGGTGAAGAACTGACTCTGGCACTTGCTGCGGACTTTGTGCTCGAACGCCGTAAAGGTCCGTTCGTAGTGAATGGATCCACCAGCCGGGTCACCGCAGACATTGCCGCTCGACATAGCTGTCAGTTTCATCGCAGCTTCGTCGGGGAGGCCCATGTCTGTGCAAAAATGAGGGCCGTTCAGGCGATCTTTGGAGGTGAAGGAAACGGAGGCGTGATTGAGCCCCGGATTGGCTACGTCCGAGACAGTCTGGTTTCTATGGCTTACGTCCTCGCCGGACTGGCAGAAAAAAAGACAACGCTTGAAAAATGGGCCGACTCACTGCCGTTCTACACAATCGTGAAAGACAAGATCACCTGCCCGGCCTCTGCTGTTCCGCAGGCCTGTGCTGCGCTGCGGGATGCCTTTCCCGATGCTGACGCACGCGACGGTGATGGACTTCGGCTGGACTGGGCAGATCGCTGGGTGCAGGTGCGAGCCAGCAATACAGAACCGATCATTCGAATCATCGCGGAAGCCCCCAACACCGACGATGCCGTTCGCCTGATTGACAAGGCCCTGCAGGTCGTCAAGTCGGCGGTTACCGTCACCCCGTAGTGCAACGGCCGGACGATCTCACCGCAGGATAGTGCCCAAACTGGTCCCGCGTGAGCTTTTGCGCCAGTACATGCCGGAAAAGCAACCGAGCGATTTTTGCCGATTCGCCCCCAACAGCAACAGCCGTATCCACCGGGAGAAATGAGAAACCTGGTAATTTCGGCAGGTTGTTCTCGCTCCGCACACTTTCCCACTTAGAATCCAGCCGCTGGCAGCAGGCCGATCATGGTGTATGGAACATGGCAGTTCCCCGAGGCTGGTGCTTCTCAAGTGTCAGAGAATGCCAGGCACCTGATCCATTAGTCTTCAAAAAAAATCACCGGTCTCC
>JALQWE010000203.1 GCA_023258825.1 Planctomycetaceae bacterium
TGCGTGTTTTCGCGATTCTTTATTGACCGGCCCATTTTTGCCGCTGTGATCTCCATCGTGATCACAATGGTCGGAGCCATTGCGCTAACTCGTTTGCCGCTCGCTCAGTATCCCCTGGTAGCACCGCCGACAGTTGAAGTCGCCTGCAATTACCCCGGCGCCAGTGCTCAGACCGTTGCTGAAACAGTTGCGGCCCCGATTGAACAGAAGGTGAACGGCGTCGAAGAGATGCTGTACATGAATTCCTCCAGCACCAACGACGGTTCCTATGCCCTGACAGTGACATTCAAGCCCGGTGTGGACCTGAATCTGGCGCAGGTGCTGGTGCAGAATCGCGTCAGTCTCGCGCTGCCCCTGCTTCCGGAAGTTGTCAGGCGAACCGGCGTCACCACACGCAAACGCAGCCCGGACATTCTGCTGCAGATCAGCCTGAACTGCCCGGACGGACGATACGATCAGCTGTATCTCAGCAACTATGCCAAACTGCATCTGCAGGACGAGGTCAGCCGCGTCCGGGGTGTCAGCGAAGTGCGCGTGTTCGGTCAGCGAGACTACAGCATGCGGATCTGGCTGGACCCGGACAAACTTGCCGCACGCGGTCTGGCCGTCAGCGATGTTACGACCGCAATTCGCGAACAGAATGCCGAAGTCGCACTGGGTCAACTGGGACAGGCTCCGACATTTCAGGGTCAGACATGGCAGGTTCCCCTGATGATTCGAGGGCGACTCGAATCCATCTCTGAGTTCGAGAATGTGATCATCAAATCCCTGCCGGATGGCCGGACCATGCGCATTCGCGATGTGGGACGAGTGGAAATCGGGGCGCGGGCAGAAGAGACCAACAATCGCTTCAACCAGAAGCCCACTGTCGGGCTCGCCATTTTTCAGTTACCCGACGCCAATGCGCTCGAAACAGCCGAACTGGTGAAAGCGAAGATCCAGGAACTGTCAGCGGACTTTCCGGAAGGCATGATGTACGAAGCCGGATACGACACCACGCCATTCATTCGCGAATCCATCCGTCAGGTTTTCAAGTCTCTGCGGGACGCGGTGATTCTGGTCGCACTTGTCGTTCTCCTGTTTCTGCAGGGCTGGCGGGCCGCAGTGATTCCGCTGATTGCGGTCCCCGTCGCGATTGTCGGCACCTTTGCCGCGATGGCCGTGGCCGGCTTCAGCCTGAACAATCTGACGCTGTTCGGTCTTGTGCTGGCCATTGGCATCGTTGTTGACGATGCGATTGTGGTGGTGGAAGCGGTGGAGCAGTACATCGCTCGGGGCTTCAGTCCGCGTGAGTCCTCCATTCGGGCCATGGACGACGTAACCGGACCGGTCATCGCGGTAGGAATGGTTCTCTCTGCCGTGTTTGTTCCGTGTGCGTTTGTTTCCGGAATCGTTGGCGAGTTCTTCAGGCAATTCGCACTGACCATTGCCATTTCCACCGTGATTTCCACTATCAACTCACTCACACTCAGCCCGGCACTCGCGGCCATGCTGCTTCAGCCACATCACAGCCCACCGGATATTTTCACTAGAGTCCTCAATTTCTTCCTTGGCTGGCTCTTTCGCCTTTTCAATTCCGGCATGCGGATGTCGGTGCTGGGATACACCGTAGTCACGTCACGCCTGCTCCGCCTGCCTGCTCTGGTGATCATGGTCTATTGCGGCCTGCTTTTTCTGACGTGGAAAGGATTCCAGACACTGCCGCAGGGCTTCATTCCGACACAGGATAAGGGCAATCTGGTTTGCAGTGTCCAGCTCCCTGACGCTGCGTCCTCAGAGCGAACACTGCGGACACTTCAACGAGTGGAACGAATCGCCCTTGAGACCCCGGGGGTGCAGAGCCTGAATGCGATTGCCGGCAACTCCTTTCAGCTGGGTGCTCGAGCCTCCAACTTCTGCTCCATGTTCATCATTCTGGATCCCTTCGAGCAACGCACCACACCGGATTTGACCGCTGCTGCGATTCAGGAATCTCTCCTGAAACAATATGCCGCAAAAATCCCGGAAGCCACCGTCAGCATCAATCCGCCACCAGCCGTCTCCGGGCTGGGACGTGCCGGGGGTCTGAAGCTGATGGTCGAGGATCGCGGTGACGCAGGACTAAAGGCCCTGCAGGACCAGACAGAGAATCTCGTTCGCAAAGCGTCCGAATTGCCCCAACTCAAGGGCGTGCAGAGTGTCTTTAATGTCAACGCACCTCAACTGTTCGTTGACATCAATCGCGATGCCTGCCTGTCACTGGGGATCTCGATGGCTGAAGTGTTTGGAACCCTGCAGGGATTCCTCGGATCTCGATATATCAATGACTTCAACATGTACGGCCGCACATGGCAGGTCGTCGTGCAGGCGGACGAACAATGGCGGGATCGTATGGAGGACGTCCGCAAGCTGCACTTACGCAATCGTGATGGCCAGATGATCCCCCTGGCTTCCGTTGCGAATGTCCGCCAAACCGGCGGCCCCCTGATGGTGACACGCTACAACATGTATCCAGCAGCCGCGATCACAGCCAACACGGGAACCGGAGTCAGCAGTGGCGAAGGGATCCAGGCACTGGAATCCGTTGCACTGCGGGAACTCCCCGCCACCATGGCTGCCGAGTGGACGGAACTCTCGTACCTTGAACGCACCGCCGGCAACACCGGACTGCAGTTGTTCCTGTGTTCCGTCGCCTTCGTGTTCCTCGTACTGGCAGCACTCTATGAAAGCTGGACGCTGCCTCTGGCCGTCATCCTTGTCGTCCCGATGTGTGTGCTCTGTTCGATTGCCGGTGTCGCTTTCACCGGGATGGACATCAATATCTTCACTCAGATTGGCTTCCTCGTGCTGGTCGGTCTGGCCTGCAAGAATGCAATTCTGATCGTCGAATTCGCCAAGCTCCGTCGAGACACCGGAGAAGAAGTTACACACGCGATACTTGAAGCCTGTCGACTTCGGTTGCGACCAATTCTGATGACCAGTTTTGCATTTATCCTGGGCGTGGTTCCGCTGGTGTTCGCCACCGGAGCCGGGGCGGAAATGCGACGAGCGCTTGGCACCACGGTGTTCAGTGGCATGCTCGGAGTCACTGCGTTTGGAATTTTCCTGACACCAGTCTTTTTCCTGCTCGTGGACCGTCTGTCTCGCATCGTCCCCGTGACAAACCGCTGGATTCCCGCACTTCGCCTTCGCCGTTCCCCGGCACGTCCAACGCGGCAAACCTGACGCCCAAACCCATCGAATCTTCAAAGATCTCAGACGACTTCCTACGTCGCAAGGACTTGCCAGGTGCCATGCACCTTGGTGCTAAAACCCAGTTTTTTCATTCATTTTCAGCGATGAACGGTCGTTCAGCAAAAGCACCGAGACGGCAGCGGTGGACGGCGTTGGTTCACCAGCCAACGGAAAGCGGGTGACCGTCAGAGACCATAGCTCACGCCGGCTTGTGTCCGTGTGGATGGCACGGGTACACTGCCCAGCAGTCGGACACCGACAGCTCGTTGGTGCTGTCATGTCGGTCGCACAGGTCATCGCAGGGCATTCAGAACGATCGGATGCGTTCTCGTCTCCGGAAGCAGGTAGACTGTGGCCGGATCTCCCGGGATCGAACAAAACGGCTCAAGACCCTCAGTGAGTCTTCTGTGGTGAATTCTGCGGATGCTCAGCTGATCCCCGAAAAAGGAACTTTCAGGTGCTGTGGTTCGTCGTAACTGGATCCACGTTCATGCTGTTCTGGATCTATGATGGTTATGGTCGGTGCCTGCAACTGCTCTGTCGACTGCAGGCGGTCCTGAAGTCTCCGCAGTCACAGCGTCTTGAGCCCAACCCTGCCGACAGCGTGCCATCCATCACTGTCCTCCTGACAGTGCACAATGAAGAGACTGTGATTCAGCGGCGGATCGACAACCTGCTGGCCTGCGACTATCCCGCAGAACGTCTCGAGATCTGCATTGCCTCTGACGGATCCACCGACGCCACCAATTCCATCGTCCGGCAATTGCAGCATCCACAGGTGCGTCTGCTTGAGAGTCCGGGACTTGGTAAGACGGCCACTCAGAATCTGGCTATGCAGCAGATCTGTTCCGACCTTGTTGTATTCACTGACGCTGATGTGGAATTTGAGCCCGCTTGGTTTCGTCGTGTTGTGCAGCGATTTCAGCAGCCGGACGTGGGTGCTGTCGATGGCCGTTTGTTTTATGGTCGACCAACCACGGCCGATGTTCAGGCATGTGAAGGGTACTACTGGCGTTATGAGATGAAGTTACGGGACCTTGAATCGCGACTGGGGCTGCTGGCTGTCCTCTCTGGTTGCTGTTTCGCCATTCGTCGCTCGTTATTTGTGGAGATGGATCCATCAATTGGTGAGGACTGCATTGTCCCGCTGGATATCGTCAGTAGTCGGCATCTTGTCGTCCACGAACCCGCTGCTCTGGTCTTTGACGAATTCGGAAGTGACTCCTCGGTCACACTGCGGCGACGCATCAGAATGACTCTGCGAAACTGGCAGGGCACGTGGGCACGCAGTCATCTGTTGAATCCGTTTCGACATCCGGGTTATGCCTTTGCCCTCTGGTCTCATAAAATTCTTCGCTGGTTATCGCCGGTATTCCTGCTGACAGCCACTCTCGCATCAGCCTTACTCGTGGCACTCCAGCCTGGTCCCTGCAGTCTGCTGACGTTTGTCCCGTTTGCCGCGCTGTTCCTGTTGGCTGGTTACCACTGGGTTTGCGGTGGACGAGGTCGACGAGTACCCGGATCCGGAACGGCGTATAGCTTTGTTCTGGCGAATCTGGCGTTTATGATAGGAGTCTGGCGTGCTCTGACTGGCCAGCAGATTCGTGCCTACCGCAATCAGTAATTCATGTCGAAATGCTCAGCATTCCGGCCTGTCCGCAGCATGTTTTCCCTGCCTTCCAGATGATGGTTTCGGCTGTTTTCAGAAAGTCGACACATGCGATATTTCTCAGGATTCACTGGTACCACGCGTCGCGGCGTTGTCCGGGCCGCAGCATTATTTGTCCTGCCGCTTTCCGGCGGTGCCCTCATGGAACCACTGATGGGAATCGATCCCGTGACGAACAGTTCAACTTCAGAGTTATCTGCCGAAAATCCATTCGCAAACCCCAGCCCACTCCTGTACCAGACTCCTCAGTTTGACCGTATTCGCGAAGAACATTTCAAGCCGGCCTTCCTCGAAGGGATGCGTCTGCAGTTGCAGGAAATGGACGCTGTGACCGCACAGACCGGTCCTGCGACATTTGAAAACACAATTGTCGCTATCGAAAAATCCGGAGCATTGCTGACCCGCGTACGCAATGTGTTCTCCAACCTCACATCGTCACACAAAAACGAAGCCTTGCAGCAGATTGAAACAGAACTGGCGCCCCTGCAGGCAGCACATTCCGACAATATCCTGCTCAACAGAAAGCTCTTCGCTCGAGTAGAGTCTCTGTGGAATGACCGCGAAAAACTGCAACTCACGACTGAGCAGTCTGAGGTCCTGACGCAGCACTACGAGAACTTTGTTCGAGCCGGAGCCCGGCTGAACGACTCACAGCAAACCCGCATCCGCGCCATCAACGAAGAGATCTCCCGACTTGAAACGCAGTTCGAAGAAAATCTCCTCGCTCTGATGAAGGAGCGAGCGGTTGTCGTGGAAGACGTCTCCGCGCTGCAGGGACTGTCCGACGGCGAGATTGCCGCGGCGGCAGAGACCGCACGTGAACGCGGACTCGCAGGCCGCTATGTGCTGGAGGTCACTAACACCACTCGTGTTCCCCAGTTGGCGGCCTTGCAGAATCGTGAACTCCGCAAACGACTCTGGCTGGCCTCTGCGGAACGCGGACTTGGCCGCGACGGAGGACTGGACAACCGCCCGCTGATCCTGCAGTTGGCGCGTCTTCGGGCAGAACGCGCACAACTGCTGGGCTACCCCAGCCATGCAGCCTTCAAACTGCAGAATCAGATGGCGCAAACACCCGAAGCCGCTCGGAAAATGCTCACCGACCTTGCCCCTGGCGTCGTCGCACGTGTCCATCAGGAAGCTACGGATCTGGACGCGGTCATTAAGACGTCTGGCAGTGCCCATCCTCTCGAAGCCTGGGACTGGGAATACTACGCAGAGAAACTGCGGAAATCCCGTTTTGAAGTGGATGAATCGCTGGTGAAGCCCTACTTCGAACTGGATAGCGTGCTGACGAATGGTGTCTTCTACACGATGAACCGCCTGCATGGCGTTCAGTTTCGTGAACGCAAAGATCTTCCCGTCTTCCATCCGGACGTGCGCGTCTTCGACGTTCTGGAACAGGACGGTACACAAATCGGTTTGTTTTTCTTTGATCCATTCCGACGCGAAACCAAACGTGGCGGAGCGTGGATGAGCTCGTTCGTTGATCAGTCAGGACTCCTTCAGGAACGCCCTGTCGTCGTCAACACACTGAACATCCCCAGACCAGCCGCCGGTGAACCTGCCCTCGTCAGCTTTGACAACGTGACCACCCTATTCCACGAAATGGGGCACGGACTGCACGGCCTGTTCTCTGACGTCACCTATCCCTCGGTAGCAGGCACAAATACACCTCGCGACTTCGTCGAATTTCCATCCACGTTTCAGGAAGACTGGGCCATCCAGCCTGAAATTCTGGCGAACTACGCCCGACACTATAAAACCGGAGAAACTATTCCTGCCGACCTGCTGGACAAAGTCCTGAAAGCCAGCAAATTCAATCAGGGATTTGATACCC
>JALQWE010000204.1:0-255 GCA_023258825.1 Planctomycetaceae bacterium
CAGGTTGCCCGTACTGCACCAGCCATTGAGCACACGCACGAAAATTCCGTCTCCGCCATGCGTGCAGTCATTGCGAATCAGCGAATTCCCGTTGGAGCCGCTTTCGAGGAGCACACAGGTGGAATCCCGGGCGTGTACCTCACCGGGGGCGAGCCGAATGCCGTGGCTGAGCACGTTATCGCGGATCGAATTACGGCAGGCCGTCCAGAGTTTCAGGCAGGTGTTGGAGCAGTGGGAAAAGTCGTTTCCGTCCAG
>JALQWE010000204.1:265-6715 GCA_023258825.1 Planctomycetaceae bacterium
GGATTCGACCAGCACACACCCATCCCAGACTCGGTTCGCTCGATTGCGCAGCAGCACACTTTCGGACACCTGTTCCAGCACCATGCCGCCGCGTCGACCGTTTTCACCCCAGCCAAAGTCCGGGTCGTGGAAGTTGTCTGAAAAATTGCAGTTTTCGATCAGCCAGCCCTGTGCATTGCGCACGATCAATCCCGTCTCCCAGCCTCGCGCATTGACATTTCGCAGTGTCACATGCGACACGCCCTCGGCCAGAATGGCTGTTCCGTGGTATTCCGACGGACGCTGCCCGGCCTTTGCCCCGGGGCCGATCAGCCACGCCCCGTTGCCGTTGATGCGCACGCCTGAACGCAGCACACGGATGGCGCCGTACTGCATTTGGGGGTCCAGCTCGATGTCGTCCATGACTTCCAGAATGGACGGCTGGTTCTCTTTTATCTTCAGTTCTCCGTGCGGTTCCTGGGCAGGGAGTTGATGGCACAGCAGCAGGACCAACAGAAATTTCCGGAGGCGCAGCATGTTTCGTTCACCTTGACTTCGAGGGAGGCCTCTGAATGACGCGCTGGCTAGTTGGGAACTCAGCCGCATGCGGCAGTCTGTGATGTTACCGACTGAACAGCAGTCGCCAAGGGGCTGGTTGACGCAGTCGTACTCCGATTGACAGGGCAAACCAGCCATCACACAGGCCTGCAGCGAGTGCGTCCTGCGGCGCGGCCCGAGGAACTGTGTTGACTGAGGTTGCGACAGCCTGCGCCCGGGATCCTGCGAAGGTGGTCTACGGGTGAGTCCGGTTGGTGCGGGATTGATCCGGGCGAAAGTTGCCGACAGGGCCTGACTGAGTTCTGCGGGTAGGCTATTCGAGTGCCTTCAACCAGGCTGCTTCGCCACCAACGAGGGGCAGGCTCAGTTCCGTCTGGTCCAGATCGACTGTCAGTTCGGTGCCGGGATCAGGCCAGAGCGTAAAGTCCCGGTCGGAAGAGAAAATCATCAGTCCCAGTTGCTCACCGGGATTGATCACCTGGTCGTCCGGCTGCAAAGTGAATTCGAGATCATAGAACTTTCCCGGTTCGAGAGGCGCACTTTCGGAAGGGGACTGCTGATTTTGTGGGTCTGCCCAGCCGCGGGTGATTACGTCATCCGTGATAACTCGGCTATCCGTCCATGGCAGGGAGACAAGCCAGACGGAAAGATTGGCTGTCGCTCGGTTGCTGGCCAGACGCAGCCGGATCGTCGCGGTGCCAGACAAGTGCACAGCTTGTTTGAGTTTCGGTGTGGCGTACAGCAGACGATGTTGAGTCCATTCAGCTTTGGCCAGTGTGGCTCCACTGAAGGAAAAGTTATCGATCAGTGTCTCCTGTCCCTGCAGAGGGGCGTCGGACTGTCGGTGGCCTGAGATCAGCTTGCCCGTGCCGTAGCCACCTTTTTCCGGGTGAAATGTGACGATTCTCGCTTCTGGATGCGGATAGTCGGCGTAGGGTTCCGGATTCGCCCGCGTTGCTGTTTCGCGAACGATCCATGACTTCGGGTCCTTTTCCACATCGTTGTTGACGCCACAGACGTAGCGTGTGAACCAGCGGTTCATCTGTTTCAACGGAGGAGGCCCGCCGTGACCACCCTGGTGGAAGTAGGCCTGGGCGGGAATGCCTTTGGCTTTGATCGCTTCGTAGATGCGAACACTGTGCTCGGGCATGACGTTCCAGTCATTGAAGGCATGGGCCATCAGAGTGGCGGCTTTCAATGATTGCAGCTGGTTCAGGTAGTCACGACTGGCCCAGAAGTCGTTGTAGTCGCCGGTGATGCGGTCGAGTTCTGTCAGCATCACCTTGTCGCGAACTTCGCAATCGCAGTACTTACGCGTTGCCGGGTCACCGCTGTTGATGAAGTTGTACAGCACGTCGATATCCTCACCCATGTAACCACCGGGGTGACGAATCAATCCGTGTGAGCGATAGTAGTGGTAGTAGGACGTGTTGGGGGCGACCGGGATGATCGCTTCGAGTCCTTCCACACCGGTGGTTGCGGCGGCAAGAGGAATCGTGCCGTTGTAGGAAGTGCCAGTCATGCCGACTTTGCCCGTGGCCCAGGTTGCCATGACCTGTTCATCACCATCGGGGGTCGTGAACCCCTTTGCTCGGCCATTCAGCCAGTCAATGACGGCCTTTGGGGCCAGAGATTCATTGATGCCGCCGACGGTGGGGCACCCCTGAGAACGGCCTGTGCCGGGAGATGAAGAGTGCACGACAGCAAAGCCTCTGGGAACCCAGTCACTGACATGGGAATCGGAGATCATTCCCATGTCTTTCTGAAAGTCAATGGCTGGCGGAATCTCGTGCTTTTTCTGAGGCTGGCCGAGTGGCTGACGCGGGTCCCAGAAGTACTGCGAACCGTTGGCTCCCGTGCCGGCAAAGTAGGGGCTGGATTCGTAAATCACGTGAACCCGCAGGCCTTCTGTGTCGGTTTGTTCTGGACGCGTGACGTCGACATGCATACGGTCATTGCGACCGTTTCCGTCAGAATCGAATTCGGTCTCGACCCACAGGTGATGCTGAATCCATTCGGAGGATTTCTGGAAGGCCGGGACGATCTGCGATTCGCCATTGGTGAACTGCTGAACGGCCTTCTGTGGCGCTGCAGTTGCTTCATCCATTGCGCTAACTCTGCAGGCAGACTGCCCTGCCAGAGTTATCGATGCCAACAGTCCTGCCATTATCCAGCGTCTCATAGTCCTGTCGTCCTTTCCGCCTGATGCGGATTCTCTACCTGTGTTGCCGTTGCCTGCTGTCCTGCACAGTTCTGACCGAAGCTTACCGTGTTTTCACCCACCGTCCACGTCGCCACTGCAAAAGTTTGCAGCGATCCGCAAATCATCTGCTTCCTCGGATTTCAGTGGGTCGGGAGTCTTGCAGTTTCGGAATTTGATTTGCCTACTATGCCCGCAGGCAGTCGCCTGCGGGGGCGGATTTCGGGCTGGAGGTGAGTGGCCAACGCGCGGAGATGAGAACCTTCGTCCCGGAGCGGGAGGATGTTGGCCGCCTGTGTCTGCGGTTACAGATGTTCGCCGACCGGAGTTGCCGAGTTGCGATGTCGTAATGGCTGAAAGACAACGTGAGCCGGTGATCCAGGAATGGGGGATTCACCTGCTGTTGGCAGTAAGCTGCGTTTTCGGCCGTGCGAGGAAGGTTTCAGGCCCGCGGGCTTTGTGCGAACAGTCGATTCTTCCCCCATTTGTTACTCAGAGTTGAGAGGCCGGAGTTGTTTCACAAGGGACTGCCAGAGCTTTCTGTGATACGGTGGGTGGGGACAGGACGGCCCGGCCGAAAGCTCTGCAGTGAGACGATGGAGTACTGCAGTCGCTGCGCGGCTGTCTCGGCAGACAGTTCCCCGCGAACCATGTCTTCGAGGATTGCCGGGTCGATGGCGACTCGAGCGTTCACGACGACGTTTGCGGTGCGAGTGGCCGCACCGGATGGTAGAGATAGTTCCGGTCCAGTCTGGTTGCTGATCAGGTTGGCCACGGCGTAGCTGGTATCACAGAGTCCAATGACTTTGAGATGGGCGGCCTCTGCGTCGGCGTTCAGCAGACCGATGTGCAGCCGCCGGATCAGGTTCATCAGCAGCGCATCGAGAGAGAATTCTTCCGTGCCTTTCACTTCGATCTGGCTGTTCAACCAGCCCAGTTCGGCCTCGCCTTCAGCGTAGACATCATAGTCCACATCCATTAATCGACGGGCAAAGCATCCTCGCTGCTCCAGCATCTCGACGAGCGCCTCGAAGCCTTCTCCGGTCCGGGCGGATGAGCGGAGAATAACACGGCCGGGGAATTCCCGTTCCAGCAGTGCTTCCAGGGTGCTCAGATCCTTCGCCGATAATTCGTCGACACGATTGATGACGATGAAGTCTGCTTCTTCGATCTGTTTGCGAAAGATGTAAGCCGCCTTGGGGGAGAATCCGCTGTTTGTTTCACCACGAAGAATCCTCAGTCCATGACTGGGCTTGAGCAACACACCGTACGGAGCGATATCGAGCGGGACACCGTAGACCTCTGTGAGTGGACGAATGACGGTGGCCACGAGGTCAGTGCAGCTGCCCACGGGTTCCGCGAGAATGATGTCCGGAAGTGCCCCGGCGCCAAGTTTTTCGACGGTGGATGTCAGGGCATCGAAATTACAGCAAAAGCAGGAGCCTGCGACCTCGCCGACTTCGAAGCCCTGTGCCCGGAGCGTCTGTGTGTCCACAAGGTCGGTGGTTTGATCATTGGTGACAATCCCAACACGTTTACCCGCCGCCATGTAGTGGCGAGCCAGTCGCGAGACCGTCGTGGTTTTTCCAGCTCCCAGAAATCCACCCACCATAATGTAGACCGGTTTCATCGTGTCATTTCCTGTTCCGGGAAGACTCTGTCGTCTGTAATTCTTCGGGAGATGTTGCGTTTCGGGATGTGCCGGCCTGAATGCTGTAACATTCCCGAGCAGCTGGCCTCGGATGGCAGCCGTGTTTTTCATGCGTTGAGATCCTACTCAATCCGCCCCCCGTGGCAATCCTGATGGTTGTTTGTCTCAACAAGTTTCGCGGGAACGCGCGCGAAACTCTTCTGCATGATCACGGACCTGTTAGACTGTGGGGGCTTGTAAATGTTGCTCCGAGGGAACCGATCATGCACAAACGAACATCGCCCGCTTCACGATCATTTGGTCAAGGGGCGGGCTTGCGCGGGTTTACTCTGATTGAGCTGCTGGTGGTGATCGCAATTATCGCTGTGCTGGTGTCGTTGATTCTGCCTGCGGTGCAGCAAGCCCGAGAATCCGCACGGAGAACTCAGTCCCGAAATCATCTGCGACAGCTGGGACTTGCCGTGGCTGGCTTCGAAGAAATCCATCGCCATCTTCCCACCAGTGGTGGATACGATTACACACCGGGAATCGCGGCAAATTCAGCACCGTACGAGATACGGTCACGTGGCAGCGTGGTGCCGTCGCCAGCTGTCGCCACCATCATTCCGGGCTACGGCCAGTTTCGGCCTCGCTGGGGAGATCCCTCAGATCTGCCGAAGTACCAGCTGGGTTCAACGCTGTACGCTTTACTTCCGTTTCTGGAGCAGACAGCGCTTTTTGACGACCCGCTGCAGTGCTACCGAATGGCACTCCCGGTGTTCTACAACCCGTCTCGTCGAGGTGGTCTGTTTGCGGTGCCAGCGACGGACCCCGTGTATCCAGGATGGTCCTACACCGATGCGGGGCAGGGACCGTGTGCTCGAACGGATTACGCGGCGAATGAATTGGTGTTTCGCACTACCTATGCCGGCTGGGGGCGTGTTGCTCTGTATCGGGACATCACAGATGGGACTTCGAATACAATTTTTCTGGGTGAAAAGGCCATGGCACAACGTGCATGGCAGGCGGGCGTGCTTTACTGGGATGAACCCTGGGTGATGGGCGGCAACGGTGGAGTTGGCCGCTGCGGATATGAGCTTTACAGCGATTTTGAGCTGAACCTGTTTCCGGAGCGAGTCAACGGAACGGGATGGAACGACGGAGAGTACTCATGCGGGGGTGGAAACTGGGGAACGCCTTCTCCTGGTGGCCCTCAGTTTTGCCTCGGAGATGGCAGCGTACGTTCGCTCAGCTTTCAGACGGACAAGACAATCATTCACAACCTGATACGCCCCGCCGATGGCCGTGTACTCGCACTGGAATAGAAACGACGTCATGGCCTGCGACATCGTGTCGGTGACTTGTTGTTTCAGGACGATGGTGGGCCGTTTTGTCAGACACGCGGAGGCTTAGATGTTCAAGGGACGCGATCGAGCGGCATCGTCTTCCGCAGCGCGGCGGAGCTTTCTGACTTCGTCCGGGACACTGCTGCTGTGGGTGTTGCTGATGATGCCTGCGGGTTGCAGCGATGGCCGCCCGGTTCTTGTGAATGTGTCGGGGAAGGTTGTATTTCAGGGGCAGCCACTGACTGCCGGCTCGGTCTCGATGATTCCTGCTGGCGACAACGACTTTCAGGGGGATGCACCCAGCAGCCAGTTGCAGTTGGACGGGCAATTCGAGATGAAAACGTTTCCATGGGGCGCCGGTGTGACTCCGGGCAGGTACACGGTCATTCTTTCGTCTGAGTTGGCCAATCGCATTCGCCGTCCGGATTACGGGCTGGCTGAAAAATCTCCACTGAAGGTCATCGTGCCCAACGAGGGGATCAGCAACATGGAAATTGTGATCCCGTGATCACTCGTAGAGCACTGTCGGTCTGTCGCGTGGTTGCTCTTTACCGACTGTTTGCAATGGTCAGCAGGGCTTTTGCAACTGGATCACGCCCGCATGATCCAGAAGACGATGAACGCCGTTGCAATCAGTGCCAGGAGTGAGGCGAAGGTAATTTTCCAGACGCTGTAGGGGCGTTCTCCCTGGACCTCCCCAGTCGCGGCATTGATGAAGATTTGGTAGGTTTTTCCCT
>JALQWE010000205.1 GCA_023258825.1 Planctomycetaceae bacterium
GCAGCCCGGTGGGCGTCTGGATTGGCAGCAACGCACCGCCGGAATAGGTCAGCCCGGACAGCTGATCGAAGCGACCGGTCAGAGTCGTCGCGGACAAAACCGGGAACACATCGCCTGTGGCAGGAGTGAAACCCGGGGACAGCGCAACCTGCAGCGTTCCGTCCAGTTGCAGGGTTCCATTGACTGCGACCTGATCGAACTGTCCGGCTGCCGTTCCACCGATCTGCACCTGCAGGGTGGCCGTTCGTGTCAGAGTGACATTCTGCGTGGACAGGGTTCCCAGCCCATCGCCAGGGGACAGTGTTCCGCTGACGGATGTGGGACCGCTGAGACTACCGGAGCCGCTAAGAGTAGCGCCCGCATCGACCGACAAAAGATCGGTCGACAGGAATGTGCTGTTGACGACCAGCGAACCCTGTTGCACGTGCGTGGGACCGGTGAACGAAGCGGCCCCGTTCAGCGCGAGGGTGCCAGCGCCGACCTTGGTCAATCCGAGAGATCCGCTGATGGGGCCCTGCACATCCAGCAATCCCGCCGTCACATCGAACGTCGACGCCTCGACGATGAGCGGCAACTGCAGCGTGGTTGTCCCGGTCGTGTGGCTGACATCGGTCCCAGGGGAATCAAGGCGGATGGAATTTCCGCTGACGGAATATCCACCGCTGAGAAACGTCAGCGTGTAACTGTTGTCGGCCGATGTATTATTCACCAGCGTGGTGGAGCTGGTCGCGGAGAACGACAGCGTGTCCCCATCCTGCGGCAGCGTCCCGGTATCCCAGTTGGACAAAGGGCCGCTGGTGTCATTCCACTGCGGACTGACATTTCCCACCCACGCAAGACTGGCCGGGAGCACACGTTGTTCGAGGCTTTCGGAAAACGAGCGAACTTGACGAGCATGGGACAGCTCGACCGACTGATGGCGTCGGGACCGTCCCAGCCCAGCCCGCCGCCGCGTACTGCGACTTGAAGACGCCTTCAGCAGAGACGAACACTCTTTAATCCACTGAGACAGTGCCATGACCGCGTAACCCCCGGAACCTGCAGAATCGCTATTGTGGCAACGGCGATTCTGTCAGGTCGTGTACTTGCTTCAGAGAAGAAGACCGCAGGGCCAGAGCATCCGCCAGTGGAAGCCGACGGCTGAACTATTGAAGGCATGTTCGAAGTGGCAAGACGGGAACGACAGTCGTCCCACCCGGATTGGCCGGGAAATCGAGATAAGGAAAGCCTTAAAGAAGGCTCTCTGCGATCAGGAACAGTCTTGACGCTTCGAAATACCCTGAAAATTCATTTGAGATGACCCCGTTGGGGGATGGCAGCTATGGCTAAATACTGGCGCGAAAAAATTTGCAAAACTCAGATTTTTGCAAAAAGGGAATTCGAAGTCGTTTGGGCAATCCCTCCGAAAGCACCTTGATTTCGGTTCCCTTGTGTGTAATCTCTCAAAACTAAAAAACTCGCAATCGTTTTCGTCGCTGAGAAACTTGCGTTTTTGTGCCAGGTCTACAATTTGCTGGACAGCACGCGAGCCTGAGGAGAAGGTCTGGGCATCGGATTGCCTTGTCGTGTCATCTGCACTAGCGAAGGAGATTTCCTTGGCTGTCGTTCGCTGTGAAACTTCAGTGGGAATGCTGGGCCGGGTGCAGTCTGGCGACGGTAACGCATGGAATCAGTTTGCCCAGCACTGCCAGCAGGTCATTCTGTCGTGGTGTCGTTGGCGAAGGGTTCCGCAGTCCGAAGTGGACGACATCATGCAGGATTCGCTGGTTGTCGTGCTCACAAAAATCCATGCCTTCCGTCGGAACGGGCGTGGTAGTCTGCGGGCCTGGCTGTACGCGATTGCCTGGCGTTGTCGGTGCGACGCTCTGGGAAAGGCTGAGAGCTACTCGCGTCTGCGCGAAGTTCGTGAGAAGTATCAGGAGGCAACGAACGAGATCGCCGCTCTTGAGCTTGAGTTCGAAAGACTTCAGCGGGTGGACCTGCTGGAACGCTGCATGTCGATCGTTCGTGGCAGGGTGCAGCAAAAGACGTGGGACGCCTTTCGATTGCACGCGCTGGAACGGGTTTCCGGGGCTGATGTCGCTGCCGCACTGGATTTGACTGTCGAAAAAGTGCATGCGGCGAAGGCACGAGTGCAGCGTTTGATTCGGGTGGAGCTGCGCCGACTCACACATGGCTGACGACCGGAATGTGCTGATGTTGACGCTCTGGTGCAGCAGGGCGACGCAGGGGGATTTGGAATGGCGGAGACTTCCGTCCGGTGCGAGAAAAGCAGCCTGGTCGCTCTTTATGTTTCGGGAGCGCTTGCAGATTCAGATTGCGAGCAATTTGAACTTCACACAGAAGGCTGCCAGGAGTGTTTGAGTTTACTCTCACGGCAACTGCAGGAATCAGCCAATACCTCCTGGGACGAACTTATTGCCCCACTGAGTCCACCGGCTGCCTCACGAGATTCCGTGCCCGGAACACCGAGTGGTTCACCAGACACGTCTGCTCCGTCAACTCCTTCTGACTCCCGGACTGAAGCCGGGAAAACATCAGACACGGTTTTGGGGAACTCTCGCTACCGAAAAATCCGCCTGGCTGGAACTGGTGGCATGGGGGTTGTCTGGGAAGCCTGGGACAACAGGATGCAGCGGCCCGTGGCCATTAAATCGCTGCGAAATCTGCAACCTGATTTCGATGCGACAGAGCGGTTGGTGCAGGAAGCGACCGTTCTGGCAAGATTGTCGCACCCCCACATCGTGACAGTGTATGAACTGTCGGAAAGTGAAGGACGTCCAGCTCTTGTGCTGGAATACGTCGATGGGCCGACTCTGGCTGATTACATGCGTGGGCAACCTGTTGGAGAAGCCGAGGCCATTTCGTTACTGATACGAATTACGACAGCGGTCCGCCACACCCACCAGTTGGGGATTGTCCATCGGGATCTGAAACCCTCGAACATCCTGCTCCGACTGCCCGCTACGGTCGATCGATCGAAAGTGCGGCTGCAGGATGTTGAAGTGAAAGTCTCCGACTTCGGTCTGGCTCGCGTGCTGGACCAGCAGACGATGACGCACGTCGGACAGATCATGGGTACCCCCTGCTACATGGCTCCCGAGCAGATCAACGGCGATCCGTCTCAGGTCGGGCCACTCTCCGACATCTATGGCCTGGGCACAATACTCTACCAACTGCTGACCGGTCGACCGCCATTTGTTGCCAACGATCCCACGGTGACGATGAGCATGATTCGCGAATACGATCCGGTGCCGCCCCGCATGCTCAGTCCTCGAGTTTCCCGGGATATTGATCTGGTCTGCCTGAAGTGTCTTTCCAAATCGCCCAAAGACCGCTACGGCAGCGCGGAACTGCTGCTGGATGATTTGCAAGCCGTGGTAGAGGGACGCCCTGTTCGGGTCCGCCCGATCAGCGACTGGGCGCGGCTGGTTCGCTGGATTCGCCGCAATCGCAGGCTCGCCGTTACGGCAGGCGTTTCGGCCGTTGCCGTCGTAACGATGATTACGATGGCGCTTTTGTTTGCTGCCTCCGAAAAAGCTCTGCGCACAAAAGCTTCGCTGGCAGAAGCGGCCGCAAACAGGAATGCTGAGGCCGCCCGAAAAAATGCGACTTTGGCCGAGGAAGCGGCAAAACAGGCGCAGAAAAATGCTGAACGTGTCGAGATGCAGCTGCAGTCTGCAGTGAACTCCATGCAGAAACTGCTGCAGATCACCCTCTCACCGGATTCTTTCGTCCGCTCCCTTGCCTCTGAGTCACAGGTGTCGTTTTATCGGGAAGCTCTGCGAGCTTACCGTGAATACCTTGATGTTGTCGGAATGAGCAGGCCACTGGAACCCGCAGAGATCGACTCTGCAATTACATATGTCTGGCTGATGGAAAGCGTCGACCCGCAGCAGTCAGTCCGCAGTGAGATTGAATGGATTCGAAAAAACATTGATCAACTGGGAAAAGTAGCTAGTAGCCCACCTGGCTTTCTGAACTTTGAAATCCGACTTCAGGAATTGATCGCACGTGAGTCTGCCCATCGCGGAGATTCAGCGGCTGCCGCCATAGCCTACGTGAAGATGGCGGAGCTGATTCAGCAATTGGCTGAGATGCGGGGGCAGGCCAGCGAGAACTACAGTGTCGACCTCAGGACCAGTGCTGAGATGCTGATGAACGCTGCCGGATTTTACTCTGCAATTCAGGGACATCAGGATTGTCTGCGTGTCATCGCGCAGGCCTGTGCCATTCTGGAACGCCTGCTTCAGCTGAATCCTGCGTCAGATCCAGATGCCATTCGACTGACTAACTACCGTTATGCGACAGTCTGGGAATATCATCTGATGCAGGACGACACAGCGGCTATGCAGGCCGCGGAGGCAGCGGACGCATTCTGTGCAAATTACAAAGTTCAGCGACCGGAACTGAAGGATGAGTTTGATCAGGCCAAACTGCGACACTGGACTTTTATTCAAAGCGAAAAACAGCGACTGGGAAAATAAGGCCTTCCGTGTTTTATCGGGCGGTTGATACTTACTGAGTTGTCTACCTCGGCACGACAGAGACCTGTTGAATTTCCCTCGTGGCATCTCGGAACACTGTGAATCAGCAACAGGCGCTGGTGTCTCGCCTTTTACAACGCCATCCTTCAAGGCGTTGACCTGACTCTGGTAGGCTGGAGGAACAACAACGCAGCCACTTTTCGACATATCAAAAAAAGAGCCCTCCTTGCGGAGGGCTCACATGGCTGCGAGTCGATTCGTCCCAGGCTCAATTGCCCGGCGCACCGGGAAGCCCAGGAATAGACAGCCCTGGTGGCAGACCACCAGGCAATCCAGCACCGCCGTCAGCTCCCGGAGCTGGAGTCGCCGTTTTGGGCTCAACAGATCCTTCCCGAGACAATTGGAATTTCTCGAAGCTCTCTGCAGTGATGACGTAGTACCAACCCGAGAAGCGAGTGGACAATTCCTTGACTCGTTTCTTACCTTCCTTCACGCGATCCTCCCACGCCTTCACGGCAGACTCGTGTCCGGCCTTTGCCGCCTCATATTCGGCAAGTGCCTGATCGTACTGCTTTTGAGCCTCGGCCTTTGGATCGGCTGGAGGCTGCGCCGGAGTCGCGGGTTCAGCAACTGGCGTCGTCTCGGTTGCCGGTGCAGGCGCTGAGTCACCGGCCTGTCCCTCAGCCGCAGGGGCGGCAGCAGGAGCAGCAGGTGGCTCGGCCGTCACGGGAGCCGGATCCTGAGGGGCCGTTGCCGCCGCATCGGTTTGAGCCGGAACTGCAGCTGCTGGTTCGTCACAGGAACCTGGGGCTGGAGCGTCTGTCGCCGGGGCCGCCGGTGCAGCGTCGGTAGCCGGGGCTTCTGCTGGTGTTTCCGAAGTTGCCTCGGCAGGTTTTGCTGCGTCAGGTGCCGGAGCGTCAGCTGGTGCGGACTCGGCTGCTTTTTCTGTTCCCGCAGCATCCCCTGCGGCTGCCGCATCGTTCAGGATGGCAGGCTTTTCGGGGGCGACAGGAGCTTCCGGCCTCGCGCCCAGCAGAGCTTCATCGTAATCCACCTTGACCAGCAGATAGCGGCGTGGACCTTTCTCGGCGTCAGCATCATCCGCTTTCGGTGGGGCGTCTGCTTCAGGAGTTGTTTCCTTCGCGGCATCATCGGCCTTATTCTCTTCACCCTCCGGTGTTGAGGTCAGCCCGACTTCGATGTCGCTGGCACTGCCTCTGGCAATCTCACCGAAGTACAATGTGTAGCGGACCCCATTGCTGGTTCCGGCCACAAGTTCGCCTTCATTGGATACCAGTTTGACTGTATTTTCCGGTCCACGGGCGATGAAAAAGCCCTGTCGGGCCATATCCGCCTGCAGAACCTGTCGCATCAGAGGATTCTGGGCGACTTCGGAGGAGACCGTCAGATCAGCGTTGAGCCCGGCGGGCTTGGGACGCACGCCGACGATCTTCAGCTGATCCAGATTTCGCACAAGATCCGTGATCGCGGACTCTTTCACCTGCTCGGTCTCTGTATTCAATCCCTCCAGGTCCCACTTGGTCGCGTTGCGATCCTTACTAAACGTCAGGATTTCGCCAGGAACAATCTCGCCCTGTTGTTCGTCAATATGATATCAATAATGATAGGATGCCATGTCGCGTGGATGTATTATACGGCTATAATACCATCCGCCCGCAGATGGCATGTAGGTTGTGGGGCTAATCTGAATGGGGCTTCGGCCCCTTTCTTTGACTGAACACTGAAAGGAAATCATCATGGCTCTCGCACAAGTTGGTGGCGGCTATCAGGTCGGCGACGGTAACGTCAACGAAATTCGCCTGGGCGCTTCTGCTGCCCCGCAAACCGCAACCTCTACTGCCACCCTGACCGCTGCTCAGATTCTGGGCAATGTGCTCGTGGCGAACCCCTCGACCTCTGCCGCTACCTACACGCTGCCGACTGCCGCCGCAATCGACGCCGTTCTGGGTAACGCCAAGGTCGGCAGCACCTTCGATCTGGCTATCGTCAACACCGGCACCAGCTCGGGCACCGTCACCCTGTCGATGGGCACCGGCATCACCGACGGCGGCAATGCCGCCGTGGCTGTCGCCATTACCAGCTCCGCGGCTTTCCGATTCCGCAAGACTGGCGATGCGGCCTATACCGTCTACAAAATCGCCTGATCGGTAATCGCGTAACGAACAGGGGCCACGAGCCCCTGTTTTTGCTTGAGGAG
>JALQWE010000206.1:0-3438 GCA_023258825.1 Planctomycetaceae bacterium
GGAACATGCCGCAAATGTGCGTCAAGTTTTATGGCCTGCAGCGTCTCGTAACCATTGCGCCGGGGCATCAGCACATCCAGCAGCACGAGATCAAAGCCGCGTTCGCCTAACACCTCCAGGGCGGATTCACCATCGTCTGCGGTAACTACGTCGAGCCCGTGGCGTTGCAGTTTACGCGCCAGCAGATCCCGATTTAGCGGGTGATCGTCAACAATCAGCACGGTTCCCCGCAAATCACTGCCCGCTGATGCGTCGTCGTAACCCTCCGCGAGAAACTCCAGCGCATGTTGTGCACCGTCGATTGCCGCCTGCCCCGCTGCTACCTCGCTTTGACCAGTCTTTGGCAACACAGCCTGCGGCTGCAGGTGCTGCTGAATCAAATCCAGCATATTACTGACTGCCCGACGAATCTTCTGCAGGTCCGCTACGGCCTCGTGCCGGCCATCCGCCTCCGCATCCTCCAGCAACATCTCGCCGTAACCCAGAATCTGATTGAGCGGTGTACGCAGGTCATGACGCACGGACGCCCAGTGGTCGTCATGGTGGCCATGCTCATTTGACTCGGGATCGATTGAAGTCGAGGTGTTCGTCAAGGTGCTTCTCCAGGCAGTAATGCTCTGATTTTTTCCAATAGTCGGTCAAGTTCCACAGGCTTGGAGTCGTACTGGTCACAGCCTGCCGCGAGACATTTTTCGCGATCGCCAGCCATGGCATGGGCCGTCAATCCGATAACCGGAATGCCGCGAGTCAGCTCGTCGGCTTTGAGCTGCTGCGTGGCCTCCCAGCCATCCACGATCGGCAGGTTCATGTCCATCAGTATCAGATCCGGAAGCTCAGCCCGCGCTCGCTGCAGCCCCTCCTGACCATCGACGGCCAGCAGCACCTGAAACCCCTTCCGCTGTAGTCTCCGTGACAGCATGTCCCGGTTCAACTCATTGTCTTCCACCAGCAGTATTCTTGTCATGGTTGTGTAACTTTCTGTGAGATACCTGTAGGGGGGCGAGGGGGGCGGAAAAGGGGTCAGGAACCAATAGTGCGCAGCAGCTTGAAAAAAGGGGTCAGGAACCAATAGCCTAAAGGCCCGAAGGGTGCTCCGCACTATTGGTTCCTGACCCCTTTTTTCAAGCTCACCTTTTCCGCCCGTCCCCTTTTTTCAAGCTCACCACTATTTCCTGAACAGTTGCTGCAATTGTTCCTGCAGTTCGTCCAGCCCGATGCCTGCTTTCTGCAGGACCAGCAGCACCTGGTCATTCAGTAACTCGCGGTCGGCCTGATTCAACTCCATCGCCGTCAGCACAACGACCGGTATTTTGCGAAATCGCTCCCGACAACGAAATTCTGCCAGAAACTGAAAGCCGTCCATCTGCGGCATCATCAGGTCCAGCAGAACCACGGCCGGGGAAAAGTTGTCGAGTGCGTGAAGTGCTTCCAGACCGTTTCCGGCGGTCGCCACCGTCCAGCCTGATTCCCGCAGTTTCCGTGCAACCAGTTCCTGTGTGGCCGCATCGTCCTCGACCAGCAGAATCTGATCCCGATTCTGTACCAGCTGCATCTGCTGCAGATGGTTGAACAGACGCGGCCAATCCAGTGGTTTGGACAGGTAATCCAATGCACCAAGCGCCATCCCAAGCTCACGATTACCATCCATCGTCACTATAATGACCGGGATGTCAGCCGTGCTGCTGTCTGTTTTTAGTGCGTTCAGGACAGACCATCCGTCCATCCCGGGCATCATCACATCGACCGTCACCAGCAGCGGGTGCAGAGTCCGCGCCAGTTCGAGACCATCGCGTCCGTTGTCAGCAGTGCGAACAGCGTAACCCTCCCGTGCGAGAAATCGCTGCATCAGATCCAGAACCGCGGGATCATCATCGATGACAAGCACCAGTGGACGTGCAGACGAATCCGCAGTGGAATCCATCCCATCAGGAATTGCCGAAGACTGAGAAGTGTCGCTGCGCACTTCAGCCGCTGGCTGTTCGATGACAACAGCGGGCAATCGGACTGTGAAGGTGGAACCTTTTCCCACAGTGCTGCGGACATCAATACGTCCACCCAGCAGTTCGCTGAAGTGGCGACTGATCGCCAACCCCAGCCCCGTCCCTCCATATTTTCGTGTCGTGGAAACATCCGCCTGCGAAAATGCCTGAAACAACCGGGAAAGCTGCTCCTCAGTCATCCCGATGCCGCTGTCCCTCACTTCGAATTCGATCCATTCGTCAATTCTCTGAACAACCAGCTGGATCTGACCATGATCGCTGAACTTACAGGCGTTGCTGAGCAGATTCAGCAGGATCTGACGCACCTTGGTCAAATCACTGTGCATTTGCCCGGCATCGTCAGCGATCTGCAGAATGAGCTGATTCTGATTTCGGCTGACCAACGGCTGTATCGTTTGCTGCACATCCTGCACAAGGTCCTGCACCTGAAAGGATTCGCAGTAGATCGTCATTCGGCCCGCCTCAATACGTGACAGGTCCAGAATATCATTAATCAGCCCGAGCAGGTGTTTACCGGCCCCATGAATCTTTTTCAGGTCCGCTTCAGCGGCCGCATTGCCGGCATCCTGCATGTCTTCCATCAGCATTTCACTGTAACCGATGATTGCGTTCATCGGTGTCCGCAACTCGTGACTCATGTTGGCCAGAAAGACACTCTTGGTGCGGTTGGCGGCTTCGGCATCCTGTCGTGCCTGTTCAGCGCGACATGCAGTTTGCTCAAGATCCTGAGTGCGATCCTCGACCATTTGTTTCAGATTCCGATTCCAGTCCACCAGTCGCTTTTCCCGCGACAGGATCTCGGATGACATTGTCTGAAAGCTGCGCGCCAGTTCTCCGAGCTCGTCACGCCGCTGTACGATCGCCCGCAATCCATCCGTTCCGTATTCGCCCCGAGCAAACTCGGCAGCACTGACTGTCAACTGCTCGATCGGCCGCGTGAGTTTTCCTGAGACCCATGACAGGAGCACCAGCAGGATGCCGAGCCCCACGACGGCCACCGTGGCGGATTGCAGCCCCAGTTCGTGCACCGGCCCCATCACAGCTCGCTCCGAAATTCGCAATACCAGACGCCAGCCCGTCATGGAGGAGGTGACCCAGACAAGCCGGTACATTTCCCCGTCAAGCTCCCACGTGGAGTGTCCCTGATCTGAGTCCATCCGTGGCAACCCCGCGATGTCCTCCAGCGTTTTCGGCGGTTGTTGCCCTCGGTCCGATGGCGCTGCAATCACTTTGCCCTGGCGGCTGATCAGAAAAGCGTCAATGGCCGCTTCGCTGCGCACTCCGGATTCCCGTTCGAATACTGTTTCCATCGTGCGAACGATCTCCCGGATCCGCTCCAGATGCAGATCCGCGCCGGCGATCCCAATCAACTTCCCCCCCTGATCCAGTGCCGGGAAGTTCACGCTGACCATCTCCACATTCGAACCCCCGTCGTCAA
>JALQWE010000206.1:3448-6684 GCA_023258825.1 Planctomycetaceae bacterium
AAATATGCAGACCTCGATTCTGTCTGGTCTCGTGATACCATTCATACTCCGGCAAGTGATAGTCATACTGGACAATCGGCTCGCCGCTTCGATCCACCCAGGGCATGGCTCCGGGGGCATTCCATGCCAGCCCGTCGTAGGCGATGTACACGCCGTAGGGGTCCACGTCGTCCAGGGCTTTCAGCAGGGTCCGCAGGTAGTCCTTCATCAGCGGATCCGGTGATTGACCCAGAATCGCCTGACGCGCCGCAATCAGGATCGGGATCTGCCCGATGCGAGTCAGAAAATCATCCAGTCGCCCGACCGCAGAATGCACCGCCTGCTGCGATCGCAATTGAGTGGCCCGAATCAACTGATCCCGACTGCTGCGATAATTCAGCCACAACGTGATCGTCAGCACCAACCCCGCGGTGACCCCCATCACAATCTGCAATCGTCGACCTATGCGTCGGTCCAACATCTGTCTGCCCACTTTCCCACGGGATTTCCGTCACTCCGCTTCTCTTCCATCCACACCGTCCGCCACGCCTGCCGGCGGCCGCGGGCGCTGTTCACCTGACCATTCACTGAAGTTCGCAGCATCGGCGGAGTCCACGGCACGGGCCGTCTCAACCTGTTTCCAGCGTTGTGATTCCAAAGATCAGCGAATCCTGCAGCCGCGGGGGCTCACCCAAATACATTCTGACACAACCAAACACTTCCTGCATGCCGAACTGACGACAGATTTCTCCTGCCACCGGATTATTGTCCGGGACATCCACGAAAATCGGCGCTCCCCCGCTACGTGCTGCAAAGGTTGTCAGTAACTGCTGAGCGACTTCAGGCGATCGCGAAAACAACGGCCCGATCTTCCATCCTTCGAGACATTTCCGCATCACACCCAGGCCACGCAATCCCTTTTCAGCGACCACGCCAAGTGCCACACTCTCCGGCTGATTCCTCCAGGCCTGCAGAAATTCCGCACGCTCGCCGGGAAAACAGACTCGATCCAGTGCCCGCAGCTCAGACAAGTCTACCGCGCGCAGATCCGTCACCAGGACCTCTGTCCCCACCTGGTCATTCAGATTCGGCTGGTCCCAGCGATATCGACGATGACGCGTCCAGACACTGAAACCACCGCGGGCGTAAAACGGAATCATGGCGTCCACTGCATCCAGACCAATGACTCCACCGGATCCCAGACGCGCACGCAACTGATCGCGTCGTGCATACCATAATTCCGTCCCCAGACCCCGACCCCGAAACTCCGGCCGGACGATAAACAGGCCCATGAATCCGTACAACGCGTTGTGGCGAACAATTGCGCCGCCACCCGCCATTTGCCCGTCCAGCTCCACCGCTAAAAAACCGTCCGGGTCAGCGTTCCAGAACAATTCCGCGTCATGCAGCCCGGGATTCCAGCCCTCAATCGCGGCCCATGAGACCAACTGGTCCAACTCCGCTCGCTCCATTCGCCGAATAATCGCCACAAATTATCTCCCGCTATGACACACGATCACGAAACATGCGCCATGTCAGGGTCCGTCCATGATGGCGATCAGGGTGATGAGCCGGAACTCTCTCGGGGCAATCAAAGTCAAATATTTTCCGGCAATGCCCCGGGGTTTTCTGAAAGCACGTCAAGGATCACTCGGATCACAATCAGCATGCAGCCCGATTGCTCCGACGTGATTCTGCGATGTGTTCTGCACTTTCTCCAGAGTCCTGAGGTTGCGAATCCGAACACTTTCGGTCGCATGAAACATCAGACAGGGAATAAATTCGCCGTTGTTGCTGTCGCTGTTTGCCGCCGCAGACTTAAAAGTACACCATGGCCCGCCGTGCCGACCTTCGGCGGATCAGGGCTTTCCGGTTGAATCCCCGGAGCCCGATTCTGTCTTGCTGCCCGGCGCCATGTAGCGCTCTTTAAACAGACGGTCCTTTTCGGCCCGCATCCGCAGCCCCTCGCGGTACATATTGATAAAGTTCTCTGCCCGTTTCCAGGCACGCTGGAACTTGTCCTGAACTTCAACAAACAGCAGCGCTGACCAGTCCCAGCTGCCGGGATGCCAGATGTATTCGTGAGTCAGCAGGTGAATGTGGTTGTACTTCGCCAGATTCTCCGTCACCACTCCTTCTCGCCAAGACTGCGTACTGTCACTGATGTATTTCATTTCCGTCAGATACATCGGATCGTAGGTGTCAATCACTCCCGGGATCGAAAACGTCTTCCCGGAACGCATCGGCATGTGCGATGACATCGCGTGGATGCGCGTCTGAAAGAAGGCTTCGAAAAGATCGATCTGAGCTTTGGCTGTGGCCAGCGGATCCAGATTCAGTCGTTCAAACAGCGCCGCGTCATAGTGCAGGCCGAGATCATGCCCCAGTTCCAGGATCCGGCGAATCTGCACCGCCTCTTCTTCTTCAAACGGGTTGTAGTCACTGGTCTGCAGCAGAAAAAAAGTGGATTGCACTCCCTGTTCCGCTTCAATCTCTGCCATCCGCAGCGCTGCCGGTATACTGAATTCCACATCATGCCGCATCACGACAAACTTCGGGATGTCAAACACCTCCCGCCCCAGCCGGTGCAGGTCCCGAAAACACAAAGTCTGATGGGTCTGGCGAATGGCCGCCACGATTTCCCGATAATGCTCCGTACTGAAATCCTTCGCCGGCTCCGCTGGCCGTGTCACTTTCATTGTCCCAGTTTCCTTCCCGTCGTCAGCCCCGCAGGCAGTTCATGATCCAGCAAATGCAGACTGGTGTTCAGGCCGCATTGTACATACCACGTGCCGTCGCGAAATCGTTCCAGCAGAGTCCCCGCGGGTTCCCGGTATTCCAGCCCCGTCGGACCTGCCCGCCACACAGAGTAACGTTGACCGTCCACTACGGTAAAGGCGCCGGGGTAAGGGCGAGTCTGCGCGCGGATCCAGTCCGTGATCCGATCGGCGGGCCACGTCCAGTCAATCACTCCGTCATCAACCGTCCGCTTTGGATAAAATCGCTCAGGTTCCCCCGAATCCTGCAAAGCCGTCAACGGGACCGTCCCGGTGGTCAAGGCCTGCCAGTGACGGACCACTTCGCGCACAAACACCACGCGAGCTTTCTGCTGCAGCGTCTGAATGTCATCGTGAGGTTCCACGGTCATCAACGGCGCACTGAGCAGGTCCCCGGCATCCGGTTGATCGTTGTAGCGGAAAATATGCGCATAAAGCTGACGCGCTCCCTCGATCACACTCCAGTTGATCGGGGATCGC
>JALQWE010000207.1:0-6411 GCA_023258825.1 Planctomycetaceae bacterium
AGCAGTCGCATCCACCATGAAATATCACTGAGTCGACGTCGGAGTTCCTCCACACGATTTTTGTCACTGACGACGCAATTCACTTCGACTTCTGTGGGTTCCTCTGGCTGGCGATTTTCTCCGCGCCGAGCCGGACACAGCATCAGCCAGCGACGCGCAACCTCAACGTCGTCCATCTGCTGCACAATGTCCGGACGAGACCGCAGTTGCTGCTGAATCTCGTTGTCGAGGATGGCGAAGGAACAGAGGTCGATCGCGAAATAACGGGCTTGATCCGCTAACTGCTGCTCGACCCATGGTTTGCGGTGATCGAAGTTCTTCCCGCTGAACTTGTCGAATCCCATCAGGAAGCAACGGCGAACCGTACGAGACACCACGTTCACGATGGCAATATCGGAGCTTGCGAAGATATCTGCTCGAGCTAAGCGTGGCATGCCAAACCTGCATTACATCACATTTTATCACCCCTACAACAATCACACACAACACACCCAAATCCTGTGGAAGTCAAGAAATTTTCGACGAAATATGATTCAATCTCCGAGACTTCAATTAACTCACGCCATTTGGAATTGTCGTGAGCCGATCCGGAGCCAGCCAACACAGGATGCTGCGACACCTCCGTAATTCCAGCATCCGCGAACGACTTCCGAATCTCTTGATGATCGCTCAGGCCAAAAAACACCGAGCCACATCCACCGCGTTTCCAATCGTCAGAAACCACATGCAGCGGGTGTTGCCACTCGATCGGGAATTGCATCCCTCGCGGCATCTCCGGTCTGGATGGGGGCGCGTTGTCGCTGATTTCGAGGACCTCCAGGGCAGTACTGAGTCTTCCGGAATTCCGTGCTGAAGCGAGTTTTCAAACTGAAGCTGACGTACCCTCACAGCCAGAGACAACACTGCACACCCCATGAAGATCTGAGGCGGACCGACTCACACCTCAAGCCAGCCGGTTGCTATTGCACGACGTTCGGCTCAATCCCCTGCGTTGCGATCTCCTGCGTTCCTAAGATAACGGGCAGCAATGACATGCGCCCCCAGAACATGGAGGTCAGAGCTGGCCAGCTTGTCCAGCGTTGACGGCGAATGAGATATTCTGAAACTGAAGTTGTTGACAGAGATCATAAACCGAAATGAATTGCTGCACATCGATATCGTCGTGGATGTTCAATACCAATCGAATCGCGGGGTCGACCGCCACCAACTTCTGCAGTCGGCTTGAGAGTGCCTCCAGACCTGCGAGGCTCTGCTGATCCAGCAGGATTCGCATTCCGTCTGAGTCCGGCTCAAGCCGAATCTGGATTACAGGCAGCGTCCACGTCTCCTGAGGGGGCTCGGCAGAATTCGCCTCCGCAGCAGTGGTCCCTCGAAGCTCGGCCGGCAACAACTTGTCAGCAACGGTTCCGACGGACGCGCAAATGAAAAAAACCAGCAACAGGAAAACGACGTCAATCATGGGCGTCATTGGATCACCATCATCAACGTCGCCGCGGAATCGTCGTGGAATTCGCATCACAGCTGTCCCTCGTGAGTAGTGACCAAACCGAATTCGCCGAGTGCATCTCTGCCATTCGAGGTTTCCGAGCAACTGTTTCCCCACAACAGCTGACTTCAGCCCCCATCAGACACAGCAAAACGAATGCTGCCGATTTTCTCTTTCGCACACTCCTCAATCAGGAGCCTAATCTCAGAAAACCTGGCCGATCGATCCGCGCGTATCCGAGCCTGTGCTGCCGATTTTTCCCCCATCATGCGTTCACTCAGCAGCCGAATCTTCTCCTGCACGTGCTTCATTGACACAAGCTGCCCACCGACTGAGTACTGGCCATCACGTTCGAGGGTGATTGTCAGATGTGCTGCCGTATCTTCTGCGTGCTTCTTTCCTCCAACAGCTTCCGGCAGAGTTACAGGCCGGGTCTGTTCGCTACGAATAAAGTAGCTGGCAACAAGAAAGAAAATGATTAGCAGAAACACGACATCAATCATCGGCGTAATGTTGAATCGAAACGGAGACCGTTGTCGTGCAGCAATTGGCATTCGCACCAGGGGACTCCTTCTTCATCAACCAGAGAAACGACGTTCCAGTGTCGTTCTCAACCGTCTCACATTCTACCTTTCACGCGGCGACTCTGAAACATCGAATCAGCCCGGAAAACCTGCGGTTCAAAGCGATCGTGACCACTGAGTTGCCCGTTGAAATGCCCACAGGGCTCTCCGGAGATGATGCCTTTGAGGTGTTTCAAACGCAGTGTCCCCCGACCGCCCCTTTTGCGAATGTACGACGTGAATGGACGACGCGAGGCTGAGCAAATGCTATGATTTTCAAACCTCCACCTGCAACGTTTGTCCGGCAACACTCGTTGTTGACCAGTATTCGTCATGGGCCGAGAGATGCCGTCAGTATTGTCCATGATTTGTCAGAAGATTGATCTCCCACCGTTCCCATGTGTGGCGAGGTCCTGCAAATCCCGGAGGCTGGAACAATCAGAGATTCTCAGCCAGCATCGAACACCTTCATGATTCAGTTCCTCAACAGCGAGACTGGAATGTTTCGACTAAGTCAGAAAATTCGACTCTGTCTTCAACTCGTGGCCATGATGTCCACAACACTATCCAGCTTTGCATGCGGTGATCTACCGCGAATCGTAGTCAGCAGCGTCGGCGATGGCTTTGTCTTCGAAGGAACAGATCAGCCTGTGACAATCATGGGGTTCAATTACGACCATGATGAAACCGGACGACTGATCGAAGACTACTGGCATGAGGAATGGGATCGCATTGCTGAGGACTTCGCCCAGATGAAGGTACTGGGAGCCAATGTCGTCCGAGTGCATCTGCAGTTTGGCCGGTTCATGGAATCACCAGATCAACCACGTGCAATTGAATTGGTGCAACTGAAGAAACTGCTGGCGCTCGCTGAGGAACAGCAACTTTACCTTGATATCACGGGGCTGGGGTGCTACCACAAAAACGCAGTTCCAGCATGGTATGATCGTCTGGATGAGCAAGCGCGCTGGAAGGCCCAGGAACGCTTCTGGGAGCATGTTGCGACTACCTGCAAAGACAGTTCCGCTGTCTTCTGTTTCAATTTGATGAACGAACCTGTGATTGGTGGCGAGCAACCTGCCGGGGACTGGCTGGGTCCGGAATTCGCCGGCAAACACTTTGTTCAGTTTGTAGCTCGACAGGCAAACGGACGGAAACGCCATGACATCGCACGCCAGTGGATTGAGCAAATGACTGCCGCCGTGCGGCGTCACGCTCCCCGTCCTCTGATTACAGTAGGCTTTGTCGACTGGAGCCTCGATCGTCCGGGATTGACCTCCGGCTTTATTCCCGACCGCGTCAGTGAGCGTCTTGACTTCCTCGCTGTTCACATCTATCCCGACAGCCAAAAGTCGGATCTGGCCATGGACACATTGAACGGCTTCCAAATCGGAAAACCTGTTGTTGTTGAGGAAACCTTTCCTCTGAAATGCAGCAATGAGGCGCTGGAGAACTTCATGACTGAGGCCGGCTCGCTTGCAGACGGTTGGATCAGTTTCTTCTGGGGGCGTATGCCAGACGAATACTCAGAAACGACCTCCATTGGCGATGCCATCACTGCAGGTTGGTTGCGACGTTTTTCCATCAGGATGCAGCAGTCCGTGGCCAACTCGCCCCATGCTCGCGTGTCAGATGATGCGGTCCTCAAGTCGGTCGTTCAGCATGTTCGCGCCCATCCCGATGGGATGGCCCCAAATTCCGTCAATTTGTCTGCATGGGATGCAGACACTCGCAAACTGCCCATCGGCGTCTTCGACTCCGGCATTGGTGGTCTCACCGTCCTCGAAGCCATCCTGCAGGCAGACAATTTCGATAATGCATCGCTACGACCGGATCCGGATGGAATCCCTGATTTTCAGAATGAAAAATTCATCTACATGGGCGACCAGGCAAACATGCCCTATGGGAACTACCCCGCAGTTCAGCAAACCGACTACCTCCGGGAATTGATTCTGAAGGACGCCATTTTTCTGCTCGGTAATCGCTTCTGGCCATCACAAAAGGCGGCGATGCCGAGCCAGACAAAGCCTACAGTCAAGGCAATTGTGATTGCTTGTAATACGGCAACCGCATTTGGCATCAACGACATTCGTCACACGTTGGCCGAATGTGGAATACCGGTGTTTGTACTGGGGGTGGTCGATGCTGGCGCTCGAGGACTCCTGGAACAACCAACGTCGCCGCATCAGCAAACCGTCGCTGTAATGGCCACAGTGGGAACCTGCAGCAGCAATGCCTATCCGAAAGCAATTGCGAGAATACTTGGGCAGGCCGGTCGACGCGTTCCGGAAATCGTCCAGCAAGGATCCAGAGGCCTCGCGGGAGCTATTGAGGGCGATCCAGCGTTTGTAACCACCTCGGCTCGATCAGCAGCCGAATACGCTGGCCCTTCGCTGGAACAGCGGGAATCCGGAATCAATACCGATCTTCTGGCAACGTATGATTTTGATCCGTCTGGATTGATTGGCCAGGGCGGTACGACGAATGGCTTTCAGTTGAATTCGGTCGGTAACTACATTCGTTTTGACATCGTCACCCTGCTCGAATCGTATCGAAAAACGGGAAAAGCAGCGCCGATTGCAACTGTCGTGCTGGGCTGCACACACTTCCCGCTTGTCCGGAATGAAATCGCGGCAGAGTTCAAACGGCTGAAAGCTCTTCAGGTAGACGGAGAACAACCCTACCATGCGCTGATTGCTGACGAAGTCGAGATCGTTGATCCAGCTGCGTTGCTGGCGAGGGAGCTGTTTCTGGAACTGGCTCTGAGGAGAAACTTTGCAGTCCCCGGCAATTCCTCCGCCGCCACCGTCGACGATTCCAAACCGGAGCAGATGTTCCTCTCGGTACCAGCAACAGAGTGGCCCGGAATTCAGCTCACACCAGATGGCGCACTGGACCACGGTTACAAGTACGGACGAAAAGCAGGTCGACTGGATCAGGAGGATACGCGGGTTGTTCCCATGACTGCGGAGTCACTGCCAAAATCCAGCAAGTCACTGATCCACACACGACTTCCAAAGGTCGCCGAGCGTTTGGGATTGAACACCCCGTAGGCTGGAGCAGAGCTGCTTTTACGGGCAGGCGGTCTGCACAGGCATGATGAATAAATCGGGCAACGAACGTTCAGGAACGGTTTCCGCTGAATTTCAGACGGAGCGGTGCTTTCTGTTTTCACCAGTGAACTTCCGGGATGCGAATTTCGACCGGGCTATGTTCGGCAATTTGCTGGCTCAACACCGTTCTGCACGCCACATCTGACACGGACGGCGCTCAGCAAACCTGAGCGCCGTTCCTGTCTCTCGTTCGACGGCAAATCACACTTCTGCGTCTGTGGCAGGCTCAGACAGTGAAGGCGGGGTTATGGGGCCATCGACTGCAGGAAGAAGCGGAGTCGCAGCAGCAAGGGCGGCGGCTTTTGCTGTCGCTTCATCGATGACGTCGCCGGGGATCACTGCACATGAAACCAGCGTGTCGCCTTCGTCCAGGCGAATAATACGGACTCCCTGAGTATTTCGACCAATGGTACTGATATCGGCCGCACGAACTCGCTGGATTTTGCCGCGCGACGTCACCATCAGGACCTGATCATCGTCAGAGACCGACAGCACATCGACGACACGCCCATTGCGGGCCGTGGTCTTGATGTCCCGAAGCCCCTTGCCGCCTCGACGCTGGCGGCGATACTTCATGTTGCTGCCCGGCGACGATTCGTCGGCGGTGTCTTCGGCAACCTCTTCGGCCACGGAATCTTCTGCCACAGCAAGATTCTGATCCTCGGGCAGTACTTCGCCGGCAACGTCTCCCGCTGCGGCATCTGCCGGACCAAATGGGGTTCGTTTCCCGTACCCTTGCTCACAAATACTCAGCAGTGTGCGATCCGGATCGGCGACAACCATACCAACCACGGTTTCATCACGGGTGAGCGTGATCCCTTTGACACCACGGGTGGCCCGTCCCATCGGGCGTGCGTCTTCATGACTGAAGCGGATCGCCATACCTCCAGATGTCGACAGCACGAGATCCTGGTCGCCCTGGACGATACGAACATCAACGAGTGCATCGCCGTCGTCGAGTCGAATGGCGATGATCCCGCCTTTCATGGGGCGGCCGTACGCTGAGAGTGCTGTTTTCTTGATGATTCCCTGGCGAGTCGCGATGACGAGATATTTGTCGTCCGGGAAATGTCTCACGTTGAAACAGTTGGCGATGCCTTCGCCTTCCTCCATGGTCACAAGATTTGCAAGAGCGCGCCCTTTGCCTGTTCTTGGCTGGAGAGGCAAGTCATAAACTTTGAGCCAATGCACCTTGCCGTGGTCTGTGAAGAAGAGGAGAAAGTCGTGCGTGCTGGACACGAAGAGGTGA
>JALQWE010000207.1:6421-6658 GCA_023258825.1 Planctomycetaceae bacterium
AGCGATGGGATCTTCCTCATCGGTCGTCGCTCCCTTAATACCCTTTCCGCCACGATTCTGAGCTTCGTAGACATCAAGAGGAGTTCGCTTGATGTAGCCACGCTGAGAAAGGGTGACAACCATCGGCTGCTCGGCGATGAGTGCTTCCTTATCGTAGTCCCCTAATTCCTCGTCAGAAATCCGTGTGCGTCGTTTGTCCGGGAATCGGGCTTTCAGTTCTTCCATGTCGGAACGAAC
>JALQWE010000208.1 GCA_023258825.1 Planctomycetaceae bacterium
TGCGCCCCGAGCTTTCCTGGACTTTGCCTGGGGGGCTGCAGAACCTCGGCAGTGACGGGACGGGCAGTTGCCGGTCCCCGAATCGCGGTCGCTCTTCACTTCAGGCAAATGACGATGATGCGCAACGCATTTACGATTTTTTCCGCTGCCAGTGTTTGCTGCCTCGGTGTTGTCGTGTTCCTCTCTCTGCCCCCACATCTTAAAATTGGTGGTCAGCGGGCAAATCTGGTTGCTCCAAACTCACGATCTGGCATTTCCGGCGTGTCCCTGCTTTTCGCGGACCATGTTCCTCCCGAGAACTCTGTTGCCGCCTTGAGTTCGACAAACTCGCCGCATTCGTCCAGCCCCAAGCCTGCAGTCAGTCTCCCCCAAACGTCGATCAGGGGTAATGCAGTACGCCCCCGCGTGGTATCCACACCAAAGAAACGTGTTGGCCCGTCGCAACTGCCGAATCCCGCAGAGAAATCCCCCGAAACCCGTGTCATCCAGCCCATGCGAGCGGACCTGGCCACAACTCCAGTTCCGAAATCCACGGTCAACTCCCAGCCCCCGCAGCCTTTAACGAGTCACTCTACGCAGCTCGGATTCAGTGACGATAGCGATGGTACCGCCGCGGACAGCAGCTTGTTCGCCACGGAAAGTCCGGACAGCATCAACGTCGCCACCTCAGCGTCAGCACCTGGTTCAAAGACAAAGGCGATGTCCGAACCGGAATTTCACGAACTCACCGAGCCCATGGACACCGCCTCGGCAGCGTCAACTCCCACATTCACACCCGACGTACAGAATGCTCGTCCGGTAGAAGATTTATTTGCAGCCACCGAAGGTGCAACAGACGCAGCCTCCGAATCTGCTGGCAACGAATCTACCGATGCCGAACTGCCGGACACTCTCTTCGACCCGGACAAACCCAATGCGGAATCCTCGACAACAGAAACCACTTCCCCACCCAGCTCGCCAACAGCCGCATCATCCGACACAGATGCATTCACATTCGACACCGCGCTGAATTCGAACGCCTCCCAGCCGGCGGAATTATCCACGGAATCTCGCTCGACATCTCTGTCCGACACCATCACCACGACGGACCAATCCCAGCAGCCCCCTGTGGAGCATCAGCCAACCGTCGGCGAGCTGCTGGTGGAAGAAGCTGAGCTGCCGAGTTTTTCCGACGAGTCAGACGAAGAAGATCTGTTCGCATCCGACCTTTCTGCACCCGATATCTCCAGCGCCGAACTGAACAACTCAGCCGAAACGATCGCAACAGTTCCATCGACGCCGGCAGCTCCGACTAAACCCTCACCTTCAACCACAGCACCACTGTCACTGGCTAAAGGCGACATGCAGACGGATGTTGGCTCCGCTGATCAGCGAACCGCATTCCAGACGAGCAATGACCACGATCAGATTGAAATCCTGTTCGATGTTTCAGAACTCGCGAACAGGCCCACCACTTTGTCGCCCCCAACCGGCAACCAGCCGACTCAAGTCACGGTGTCCAAACCTCAACGACTTTCCGTGGAGGAGGACCAACTACCAACACTGGAGATTCCACAGAGAATTACGGTGAAAGCAACACCCGGAATTCTGCTGCCGGAACTGGAATTCGAAGAATGGACCAATTGCGGAGTTCCCCGGGGTGGTCCAGCCAACGGCGGAACGCTCGTCCGTCCGTTCTATGCAAAATCGGTTTCACCGACAAACCGTACGGCTTCGCGAGTCCGTGGATCGCTGGAGGAGATGTTTGAGAAGATCACGCGAGTCGACTTTTCTCTGCCCGGGTGGCGTCGTCCGCGAAGTGCTCAGCCGATGGCACATCGCTCAGGGAATACGGCCAAACCGGAAGCGACGAATACCCCTCCAGAGGTTGCCTCCCGCAACCGAGGAACAAAACTTCAGCGGCCATCAACGCCACCCGTTCAGGGGCGCATGCTGACGTCAGCCTCGGGCAAACCGATCGCTCCATCAGGAGTTATCCGGGCTGGCTGGAGTGTTGAGGATGAACAGCAATCACCGGCTTCGAAGTCTGCCGACCGGCGGGCCGGCGGTGCTCGCTGACTCTTATAACACGCTGCCCCCCAGGCTTAGTGCAACTCAACAACGTCGAGCTGTGCTGGGGGATATGACGACTCCGTCATCGGGACACAACGTCAACCGCGCCGTCGCCACGACGGTCCCCGCCCACGATGGCGAGCGATGAACTGAACCACTCGCACGCCAGAATTGTCCGGGAAAGAGCAGGAGTCTACGCCGACGGAAATTCGCGGCAGCCCGCAGCGGCACTGCCAGCACGCTTTCCACTCTGCCCGAAAAAGTGCACAATGCAACATCTTTCGCTGTCATGGCCTGGGCTGCGGACGCTCACACCCACCTGGTGATAAGTAGTTCACAGAAAACTGAGCAACGCACCGCGCAGCTCATTCCTGTTTGATTCCCGGCAAATTGTGATCGAGAGCGAATACCCACCTTCCAACGTTTCCGGCAATTCCTTCTCCGGCCGGACATCATCAGAAAGCAGGACCATGGCTCAATTGGCATCAGGCGTCTCAGTCGCCGGCCTCGCGCTGTTGACATCTCTGACATGTGTCCCGGCAGGTCTCGCACAGGAAGCGAACTACGACGAAGCGCGGGTGCCGAAGTTTGTCCTGCCTGATCCACTACAGACAGAATCCGGCCAGCCCGTCACCAGTCCGGAACACTGGGTCGGACAGCGTCGTGCGGAAGTGGTGCGGCTGTTCGAACAGCATGTCTTTGGCCGGTTGCCCACGGGCGACGTGATGCTGCGAACACGGCTGCGTTCCAGCGTTCCCGATGCCGTGCAGGGACTGGCGCATCGTCGAGAAGTCACCGTTTATCTGACGCCGGATGACGCCGGCCCGAAGATGGAATTGCTGATCTACACCCCGCGCGATGTCAAAGGCAAAGTCCCCGCCTTTCTGGGACTGAATTTCAACGGGAATCAGGCAATTGAAGCTGACCCCAGACTGCACATGACAGAATCCTGGGTCCGAAACAACAAGGAACTGGGAATTGAGAACAACCGCGCGACCGAGGCAACGCGGGGATCGGAAGCAGACCGCTGGGACCTCGAACAAATTGTCAAAGCAGGTTATGGTCTCGTGACCATCTATTACGGCGACATTGACCCGGACTTTGACGATGGATTTCAGAATGGTATCCACGCCATCCTGCGAAAGCCGGCCGCAGAGCGCGAAGGTGACGAGGGGGGCTCCATCAGTGCCTGGGCGTGGGGTCTGAGCCGGGCGCTGGATGTGCTGCAGACGGATCCGGAAATTGATGCAACGCGAGTTGCCGTGTTTGGCCATTCCCGTCTGGGAAAAACATCGCTGTGGGCAGGTGCCACCGATGAGCGGTTTGCTATGGTGATCTCAAACAACTCCGGGTGTGGCGGCGCAGCACTCAGCAAACGTGCCTTTGGAGAAACCGTTGGGCGTATCAATCGAGTCTTTCCGCACTGGTTTTGTGTGAATCACCGCAAATACAACGAAAATGAACAATCGCTGCCACTGGACCACCACATGCTGATCGCCCTCGCGGCACCTCGTCCCGTGTATGTCGCCAGCGCCGTAGAAGACGAATGGGCTGATCCACGGGGAGAGTTCCTGGGGCTGTATCATGCGGGCCCGGTCTATTCTCTGTTTGGCCTGCAGCCTCTGCCGTCAGACGTCATGCCCGAATTGAACCAGCCGATCATGACGGACGTGGGCTATCACATTCGCAGTGGAAAACACGACGTCACGGATTATGACTGGGAACAGTTTCTGAAGTTTGCAGACAAGCACCTCAGGTAACCCCTTTCCGGAATCTCTTGCACACACTGAAATCTTCATGACTGTCAATCTGACTGATTCGCAACGTGCTGCTGTGGAGCATGTTGAAGGCCCGTTACTGGTCCTTGCGGGGCCGGGATCCGGCAAGACCCGAGTGATCACACACCGGATCTCCCGCTTGCTGCAGCATGGAGCAAAACCGGAGCAGATCCTGGCGCTGACCTTCACCAACAAGGCGGCCCGGGAGATGTCGGAACGCGTGGAAAAGCTGCTGGGTGGCCTGAAGGTACGCGTCAGCACGTTCCATCGCTTTTGTTCGCGTTTGCTGCGACGCTGGCCCGAGCGGGTGGGGTTGAAGGAAAACTTCACCATTCTGGATCAGTCGGACCAGACGTCGATTGTGCGTGCAATTCTGAAGGATCTGAATCTGGATCCCAGTGTGCACGAACCGGGCCGCGTGCTGAGTCGAATCAGTCGCGCACGAAACGACATGATCACCTCAGAACAGTTTCGGCGGCAGTATGAACAGCGGGCCTCCGGACCTCTGGAAGCCGCGGTGTATCAGGTATTCCCGGAATATGAACGCCGGGTTCGTGAACAAAATTCGGTGGACTTTGATGACCTGTTGCTGCATGTCGTGACCATGCTGCAGGAGGAAGCCGAACTGCGCAGTATTCTGGACGAACAGTTTCGTTATATTCTGGTCGACGAATACCAGGACACGAATCTGGCGCAGTACTGCATTGTGCAGGCGATGTCGCAGGACTATCGCAATCTGTGCGTGACAGGGGACCCGGATCAGTCAATTTATGGCTGGCGTGGAGCTCGCCCGGCCAACATCACGGCCTTTGAACGCGACTACCCCGACCGGCAGGTCGTCACACTGGATCAGAACTTTCGCAGCACCGCCCGCATTGTCACCTGTGCAGACCAGTTGATCTCCTTCAATCGGAGACCGCACCGTGGCAGACTGGTCACCGACAACCCTGAAGGTGAACCGGTCCGCCTGCGGGTATATGAACACGGCGATGCCGAAGCCAACGGCATCGCACTGGAAATCCGCGAGCTCGTCGAATCCGGACAGAGGCAGTACAGTGACTTTGCCATTTTTTATCGCGTCAATGCGCTCTCGCGTCTGTTTGAAACCGCATTGTCCCGGCATGAGATTCCCTGTCAGATCGCAGCGGGGTATTCCTTCTTTGAACGTGCCGAAGTGCGTGATCTGATCGCATGGCTGCGACTGATTGAAAATCAGTCCGACAACGCCGCACTCGAACGCGTAATTAATCGACCGGCTCGCGGGATTGGCAACACCTCCATGCTGCGGCTGCGCAACTTCGCCGATCGCGAAAGGATCAGTATTTTTGCCGCTGCCGAACGCTGCGCACAGATTCCCAGTTTGTCAGCTCGCTGCTGCAAAGCCCTGCTGGGATTTACGGATCTGATCAATCGGCTGCACGAGCAATCAGCCACTGGACAGGTTGCCCCGGTGCTTGAACGGTTGATCGCAGAGATTGATTACCTTGCATTGTGGCGTGAGGTGGATGACGAAGTGGACGTGGACCGTGAGGCCAATGTGTACGAACTGGTCTCCGCAGCCCGACAGTATGACTCGGCGGCGGAAGACCTGCTGATCGTCGGAGACTCCTCAGAGTACACGCTTGAGCAACCGGAGAAGCCTTCACTGCAGGGATTTCTGGAAATGGCCACGCTCAGCAGCGAAGCCGACAGCATTGATCCTGAGAAAGGCGCTGTCACGCTGATGACCCTGCACGCATCCAAGGGCCTTGAATTCCCCTGCGTCTACATCACGGGACTGGAGAGCGGCCTGATTCCACACGAACGGGCAGTCCGGGAAGGCGATCCTTCGTCCTTTGAAGAAGAACGGCGCCTGCTCTTTGTGGGGATCACCCGTGCCATGCAGAAACTTACGCTGACCCAAACATCAGAACGCGTTTTTCGGGGCATGCGCAGAACCACAATTTCCAGTCCATTCCTGCCGGAAATTGCGTCGTCACTGCAGCGTGAATTCAGCGGCTCAACGGTTCGTGCAGCATTACCGGCAGCGGCTGATCAACGCCTGGAACAGGCACGAAAGCGATTCGAAGCGGCTCAGCAGAACAGGGAACGTCCGCTGCTGATAACCGGTGCACAACTGGCCTTCCAGCGGCAGCAGCCCGATACCGACGTGACGGACGACACCGCCCAGACTCATCCATTTGAAACGGGCATGAGTGTACGTCATCCAAGGTACGGGCGAGGAGAAGTGGTGGAAGTCTCAGGTGGCTCGCACCGCGCCACCGTCACCGTACAATTTGAGAATACCGGGGAAGTCCATACCTTTGTCGCTTCACGCTGTCCTCTGCAACCGATCGGCGGCTGAGCATCGGACGTTGCACGGGAACGCGAACAACGGCAACGCGCTCAACGGGAGGGCGCGGCTCCTGCCAAGCCGCAAACCTCTCCATAAGTAACGGAACACGCACGGCTCGGGTGGAACCTCGCCCTCCCCAAAACTACGTCGCTCCCCAACGCCTCGTCCCGGAACATTCGCCATCGCGAGCGAACGCTGCGATCTGCCGGCTTTAACTCCGTTCGTCACTCGGCAGCAAGTCCTGCCAGGCGACTACCATCGCCGGGCGTTTACAGACCTCGCAGAAACTCGCGCAGTTCGGGCTCAATATCACCGGACTGAGTTTCATCATCCGACACGGTGTGCCCGGCAGAGGCGGGCTCCTTTGGTGGTGCCGAAGAATCCGTTGTGGATCGCGATGCTGCGAGCAGGGAATCACGCACGAGGGCCAGTTCGGGTGACTGCAAATCAAGACTGGTCGTGTCGTTGTTCACAGCCAATGG
>JALQWE010000209.1 GCA_023258825.1 Planctomycetaceae bacterium
AACAGAACCATCTGCGGCGGTTGAAATCCCTCAAATCCGCACAATCAGAACGGAAGTGCCCTCGCTGCCTGATTCTGACACACGATGGAGTGTCGAATTTGCCAGGAAAACGTGGAATCGGTTGGGACTGAATAGTATGGTAAACCAGAAGGCTTGGGGTTCCTGTGGGTTTTGTGTGGCCTGGTGAGACCCTCTGTCGATTTCGCTTTAACTCTGTCCTTTCATTGCTGGCGGTTGTTTCGGACTGCCGCTGGAGGCCGTGATGAACACTTTCCATCTGCTGCAAGTCATCTGCGTGCTGGCGATTACACTCGTTTCTGCGATCATCGACGTTCGTCAGCGGCGGATTCCCAACCTATTGACGGCCCCGTTTCTGCTGGCGGGAATTCTGTTCCATCTCACTGCCAGTGGCAGGTTTGGTTACGGGCCTCTGTTGGATGGCGTACTCGGAATGCTCGTGGCGACTCTGATCCTTGGTTGCATGTGGGTCGCCGGTGGGACAGGAGCGGGCGACGTGAAACTGATGATGGGCCTGGGCATGTGGGTGGGACTCCAGACGGTGCTTTACGTCATGCTGGGCAGCCTGGTCACGTCCTTGTGCCTGTTGCTGGCGGTGATTGGTCTGCGAAAAATCGGGATCAATACAGGAATTGAACTGTCACCTGCAGGAACGTCTGCAGAGCCTGCGGGGACGTCTGACAAGAAAGTCGCCATGAAGCGTGGAATTCCGTACGCACTTGGCGTTTGCCTGGCCACATGGCTGCTGATTGGTGGCCAGCTGGTTCTGCGGCTGAATCAGGCCTCTCCAGCGCCTGCAGCATCGACCGCGGCCGTGCCGGAAGCCACCACGGCGTCAGCAAGCCTGCCCGCGTCTGCACAGTAGTATCGGCCGCGTGTCAACCGCGTCACTGCTCGGTGGGCTGACCCCGTTGTTCGAACGCGGACCTGTGCTCTGTACTGATGGCGGCAAGCGAGGGGAATCGGACTCGCGGGCACCCGGATTCTGAAGATTCTCATCGAATGGGGGCGTCCGGAACCTGGAACAGCGGGCGAGTTGGCATTGACCAACTGCGTGGATTTCAGCAAACTTCGCCGGTCTCAATCTCATCGGCAGCATTTTTGCCGAAATTTCTCGCCTTCTCTCACTTGTCCGACGGCTCTGGTTCCTCGCTTTCGAGGGACCTGTCGCTGCGGCTCGCATGTGCCCTCATGACTTCAGTACAGAAACCTGATCGGCTCGAACTGGCTCGCCTTGAAAAACTGGAGAAGATCCAGGCTCTGGGGCACGATCCTTGGGGGCAGCGTTTCGACAATCACAGTGCCATTGCGGACGTTCGTGCGCGATGTCCGGAGCAGTCCGGAACTGATGGGGACACGGTCCGCATCGCCGGGCGTATTATGGGTCGCCGCAAGGCCGGCAAGCTCAGATTCATCGATCTGCAGGACCAGTCCGGGACCATTCAGCTGCTGTGCTCACGCGGTGACATGACAGAACCGGAATGGGAACTTGTGAGTGCCCTCGATGATGGGGACCTGATCGGTATCGATGGCCCTCTGCGGCGGACGAACACCGGCGAAGTGTCGGTTTTTGTGCGACAGCTGACCATTCTGTGCAAGTCTCTCGCTCAGCCCCCGGAGAAGTTTCACGGGCTGAAGGATGAAGAAATCCTGGTTCGCCAGAGATATCTCGATTTGATCTACACCGAGGGCGTGCTGGCCAGGATGCTCAAGCGTTCCGCAATTATTGATTCGGTCCGTCAGACCCTGCGTTCGCACCGCTTTCACGAAGTTGAAACGCCCGTGCTGCATTCGGTCGCCGGGGGTGCCGCAGCGCGTCCGTTCATTACTCACCACAACGCGCTGGATATGCAGCTCTATCTTCGGATTGCTCTTGAACTGCACCTGAAGCGTTTGCTGGTGGGCGGCATCGAACGCGTGTACGAAATCGGCCGGGTCTTCAGAAACGAAGGTGTGGATGCGACGCACAATCCTGAATTCACGATGATCGAGATTTATCAGGCGTACGGTGACTATCGCTCCATGATGGACCTGACGGAGCAGATTGTTGTTAACGCCTGCATTGCCATCAGTGGCAGCACACAGATTCCATGGGGAACAGAAGGTGATGTCATCGACTTCACTGCGCCATGGCCACGGCGTAGGTACGCAGATCTGTTTCTGGAACATGCCGGGTGTGACATGCGTGACACGGCCGCCGTCACAGCACTCGCAAATCGCCTTGGCATTGAGACTACTGGCGTGCATCCGGATGTCGTCGTCAACGAAGTCTTTGAACGCACCGTGGAAGATCACCTGCGCGGCCCGGTGTTTGTCATGGACTATCCCGCATCCATCTGCCCACTGACAAAACGCAGTCAGTCAGATCCTGCCATTGCAGAGCGATTTGAGCTGTACATTCGCGGGATGGAATTGGCCAATGCCTACACGGAACTGAATGATCCGCGACTTCAGGAAGAGTTATTTCGGACACAGCTGGCTGGCCAGTCCGAAGAAGATTCCATGGCGAAAATGGATCATGATTTCGTCCGAGCTCTGAAGGTTGGTATGCCGCCAGCTGGCGGTCTGGGGATCGGAATTGACCGCCTTGTCATGCTGCTCACCAACAGCCATGCTATCAAGGATGTGATTTTCTTCCCTCTGACACGTCATGAGCAGGCGGAATCCGGGCCCGCGGAAAATCGTAAACAGGCCCCTGCGGCCGAGTAATGTCTGAGAAGACAGATTAAGGATTCATGCGGTCACTGTTACCTTTGCGGAACCGGTTGGCCTCATGTGTGATCAATGGAATCGGCACACAGAGTCACGGCGATATCGTGTGCAGAGCAAAGTGTAAATCAGGGAGGAGCAGCTGGTGTTGTCCGGATTCTCGATCCGACGCAACCCCGCTGTGTTATCATAGGAGTACAGGGAATGTACAAACTGCTGTTGTGTGTCCGTTACCTCCGGACGCGATACATTGCACTGGCATGTATCATCAGCGTGATGCTGGGCGTGGCCACGATGATCGTCGTGAACAGCGTGATGGCTGGCTTCACGACAGAGATGCGTGATCGCCTGCACAACTTCCTCGCCGACATCGTCATTGAGTCCCGTGGTACTGAAGGCATTCAGGACGCAGACCGCCAGATGGCACTCGTGGAACGGGCCGCCGGGAAGTACATCGCGGCCATGACACCAACCATTGAAATTCCGGGAATGATGACCTTCTCGGATCCCTACAGTGGGCAGACTTATACGGTGCCGGTGCAGATGCAGGGGATTGATCCTGTCGGAAAAGCACGCGTGGGTCCGCTGCAGGATTACCTGGACAGCTACAACCCCACTCTGGACGATGGCGTGGTTCTGAAGCCGGCGCTGCGAAGTCCGGAGGAACCGCTTGGCTGGAATCTCACCGCCGAAGGCGCAGAGCACCGCAGGCTGGTTCAGGAACGGCAAAAACTGTTTCTGCAGGATCAGCCGAGACCGCCGGTTGGCAATCCGGCGCCAGAGTCCGATGCGTCGGACGACACGGCACCACCGACGATGGACAGCATGGAACCCGTCTTCGACAGCGAAGCCGCACCGGAATCACCGGATGCCGCCGCAACTGCCGCTGATTCCGGGAACAACGTCGAGACACACATCGATGAAGGCAACGCCAACGAGAACTCGCAGCAGAGTCCGAAACCGGATGCTGCCACTGAGTCTCCGGGGCAGGAATCGGCTGTAGCTGAGATTCCCGGGGATGCCTTCCTGCTGGACACACCCGCACCCACAGCTCAACAGTCGGCCGAGCCTCTGCCAGCCCGAGTTTACATCGGTGAGGGTCTGATCAGCTTCCTGGTCAGGGACCCCGAGACGGACAAGCAGCAGAAGGTGATGATGGTGCAGCCGGGGGATGACGTGATTCTGAGTACGGTGACGGCAGGCCGACCGCCGGAAGTCACCAAGTTTCAGGCCACGGTCGTGGATTCCTTCCGCAGTGGCATGAGCGAGTATGACTCCAGCATTGTGCTGATGAACCTTGAGGCGCTGCAGAAGTACCGAGGCATGGAACGCGGCAACTGGATCACCTCCATTCATATTCGACTGAAGGACTACGCGGATGCACCGGCCGTCCTTGCGGCACTCGAACGAGAATTTGAACCTGGCACGGTCACCATTCGGACGTGGGAAGAGAAACAGGGCCTGCTGTTGTCCGCGGTCGAAGTGGAAACTGCCATTCTGAACGTTCTGCTGTTTCTGATCATTGCGGTGGCAGGCTTCGGCATTCTCGCGATCTTCTACATGATCGTTGTCGAGAAGACTCGGGATATCGGGATTCTCAAGTCCCTGGGAGCCAGCTCCAGCGGAGTGATGTCGATCTTTCTGTCGTATGGCCTGGGACTGGGGATCGTTGGCAGTACGGCGGGCGTGGTGATCGGTCTGTTGTTTGTGCGATACATCAACGAAATTGAAGACGCTCTCAGCTGGGTCACTGGCCGAAAAGTCTTTGACGAGAAGATCTATTACTTCTTTGAGATCCCCACCTATGTCAACCCATGGATGGTGTTCTCAGTTGCCTCCGGTGCCATAGCGATCGCCGTGCTGGCCAGTATTCTGCCGGCCCGTCGGGCGGCACGACTGCATCCGGTCCGAGCACTTCGATTTGAATAGTTCACGCATCAGTTGTCTGCTGACAAATCCGGAAAACTTTCCTCAACGTGCTCCGAGCCCAGGTTATGGCCGAGACCCTTAAAATGACACAGCCGCTGATTTCTGCTGAAGCGATTACGAAATCGTATTTCAAAGGTCAGCACAAAGTGCCTGTCCTGCGAGGTGCGGGAATCACCGCGCAGCGCGGTGAGTTCATTTCTGTGATTGGTCAGAGTGGTTCCGGAAAGAGCACACTGCTGCACGTGATGGGGCTGCTGGATTCACCCGATGTTGGCGAAGTCATTCTGGACGGAACACGCATCGACAATCTGCATCAGGCCGCTCGTGATCAGTTGCGGAATCACGTCTTCGGATTCATCTTTCAGTTCTACCATCTACTGCCCGAACTGTCGCTGCTTGAAAATGTCATGACCCCGCTGATGATTCGTCACTCCTTCCTTGGATTCTGGAAAAAGCGACGTGAAATTCGGGATGCCGCGATGAGCATGATTGACGAGGTTGGCCTGAGTCATCGACTGCGGCACCGGCCTTCCGAATTGTCCGGGGGAGAAATGCAGCGGGGGGCCATCGCCAGAGCATTGGTGGCAAGGCCGGAGATTCTGCTGGCGGATGAACCCACGGGTAATCTTGACGCAGCGACAGGCGCCGGCATTATGGAGTTGCTGAATCGGCTGAATCAGGAACAGCGGCTGACCATCGTCATGGTGACGCACGACGAATCCATTGCCGCACAGGCTCATCGCACCGTTCGACTGGTCGAGGGACGGATTCAGGGTGTTGCCTGGGAAGACGCCGCCTGATTGCACGATCACCTGTCGGGGAATTGGTCGTCCCGGATCGGCGGGAATGGCGAGATTCCACCTGAGCCGAGTTCCAGTCTTCGACAACCGGCCGTCTGTTGGCGATTCCAACTGCCAGCGGCGTATGTCAGAATACGGTCACCTCGATTGGCCGCGGCTTTTCACCGGGCCTGATACGCGGATCAGCCCCGCAGGGGCATGAGTCTGCCTGATCTGCAGGCCCCTGCGGCATCCTCAACTTCGTGTCTTCAGCGTGTGTGTTTCATTATGGCATTATCGCTCGCAGAATATGCCGATGCACTCGATCAGCGTCAGTTGATCTGGCCAAAGGTGCCGGCCGCTGTCGCCCTTCCTGCCACTCCGTCCATACGGCCGCTACCGGGGATTCGCGTCGTGCTGTGGGATGTGTACGGGACGCTGCTGCGCATTTCGGATGGCAGTTACGGCATTCTTCCGAAGGTTGAATTGCCACTGCAGATTGCGCTCGACAAGACGATTCATGAATTCAACATGTGGAATCACATGTATCGGAAACCGGGGCCACCGTGGCAGTCCCTGATTGGGATTTATCGGTCAACGATTGAGCGACTGCAGATGCGGGCATCTGCTCGCGGCGACGTAACCGAGGTCAATCTGTCGGACGTCTGGAGAGCACTCATCGAAAAATTGTTTGAAAAGGACTACGTCATCGACGAAGACCTCTACGGTGACCTTGATGAGTTCTCTGACAAGGTGGCGTTCTTCTTTCATTCCTGTCTGCAGGCCGTCGAAGCGCGTTCCGGTGCCGTGCGAGCGATCACAGATCTCTGCGGTCAGGGAACGCTCCAGGGCTGTCTCAGCGATGGGCAGCCATTTACACTGGTGCAGATGCTGCGGGCACTGAGCGTTCAGTGATGATTATTCATGCACCGCAGGCAGCGATCGAGGAATTAGGTAATCGTTACGAGCAGAATGCTTACTTCAGATGGACACCTAGCTCTTGGGACGTTATCAGCCTTGTAAGCGATCAGCATTGAGTCTTCATTGAAGCAGTCTTTGCGTATCGCACAAACACAAGGCCGTTTTCCTCAGTCGGCAGATGGCAATGAGGTTAGCTCAAGAGCGGCCATGATGATTAGTTATGTGGTGGGGCGTTGGCATCGCTATGCGCGAAGCGGCTTTAAAAAGGCGCCTACTGAGTTTAG